>JAFVPU010000124.1 GCA_017505165.1 Clostridia bacterium | reverse complement strand
TAGAGGATTAAGGTATACAAAAAGTTTTGGTTAAATTGAAGTAAATGAAAAAGAGCAAAAAATTGCTCTTTTTATTTATATATAAACTAAACAAAAAATAAGTATTGACAAAATTCGTATCAAATGATATTATAAAAACGGAGAAAAGAAATGAACAATAACACTATTTATTTAGATAATGCGGCAACGACTTCTATGAGTGCAGAAGTATTGAATGCCATGGTTTCTGTTTATAACAACACAAACGGAAATTCTTCTTCTTTGCATTCAAAAGGAAGAGAAGCTTCGAATCTCGTTGATTCAAGCAGAGATATTATTGCAGAATCAATCAATGCAAAGTCTAATGAAATTTACTTCACAGCAAGTGGAAGTGAAGCGAATAGCTGGGCACTTATTGGTATTGCAAGAGCAAATAGACTGAAAGGAAATCATATCATTACAAGTAAAATTGAACATCCATCAGTACTTGAGGCTTGCAAATATCTCGAGCAAGATGGTTTCAAAGTTACATATTTGGATGTAGACAAAAATGGATTTATACATTTTGACGAGTTTTTGAGAGTCTTGACAAACAATACGATACTTGTCTCTATAATGTCTGCAAACAATGAACTCGGAACAATTCAAAATATCAAAGCTATTTCACATACAGCTCACGAGAAAGGTGCTATTTTCCACACTGATGCAGTACAATTGTTTGGCAATATGAATATTGATGTGGTTGATCTTGGTATTGATGCTATGAGTATGTCTGCTCACAAAATTTATGGACCAAAAGGTATGGGATGCTTGTATTTGTCAAATTCAGTCAAGATAGATCCAATTGTATTCGGTGGCAATCAAGAAAGAAGCAAACGTGGAGGAACTACAAACACAGCGGGTGTTGTTGGAATGGCAAAGGCAGTCGAGATCGCAATGCGCGATATGAGAAGTAACAATCACAAAATTCGTGGTCTTGCTGATTATTTTGTAGCACAATTGACAACTGCTGTTGAACATGTAAATATCAATGCAAATATTCACCAAAAACTTCCGAATATAATATCTGTATCATTTGTTGGAATTGATGGTGAAAGTTTGATGACAAAACTTGATCTTGAAGGAGTATGTGTTTCAACCGGTAGTGCTTGTTCAAGCAATAGTTTAGCATTGTCTCATGTTATGAAGGCGATCAATTTGAGCAACGAAGATGCAAAAGGTACAATCAGATTTAGCATAGGCAAAAATAATTCTTATGAAGAAATTGATAGAGCAATTGCTATAATCAAGAAATCTGTTGACGAATTGCGTTCATATTCCTCTGTATTTGGCGCAAAAACACGCAAAAGAAAGGGGGATAAATAATGTATAACAAGATTATTTTGAACAAATTTATTGAACATAAAAATTCTGGCAGAATTTCAAAACCAGACGGAATTGCAGATATCTACAATGCTGACGAAACAGCACATGTTGAGTTTTCACTCAGAATTGAAAATGAAAATATTGCCAATTGTCAATTCAGAGCACAAGCCAATCCATACATAATAGCAGTTTGTTCAACAATTGCAGATTTGGTGGCAGGAAGTGATATCAATGAAGTTATGGTTACTCCACAACAAATCAAAGATGAGTTGCAAGATAACTCAGATATTGATATTGATTTTTGTTTTGATTGTTTGCGCCTTGCGATTGATGATTATTTTGAATCTAATCATAAAGAGAAAAAAATACGCAAGCCCAAGAAAACTGAAGAATCTTCAGCTGAGCCTAAACTTGTTGATATATTGAATCTATTGAACAATTCTATTGACGAATCGCAGGAAAAAACAGATATATTTGAATCTCAAGAAGAAGATATAGTTGAATCTAAAGAAGAAATCAAAAAAGAAGAAATGATTTCAAATCTTGGTCTCAATGATGACGATTTCATCTTTGATGATGACGACATGTTGGATTTTGGTGTTGATTTCATGACTTTGAAAAATTCAGATAAAAAATAATAAAATTTCCAAATTTTGCTAAAATTAAAATTGAAAATTTGACATAATTTGATGATTTTTGCAGACAATATTCTTAACTACAAGGAGGATATTGTGAAAGAGTTATTGGTAGGAATGGGGATAGGTTTTGTGGTAGGTGCTGTTATGTGTAAAACAAACAAACCTGTTGCAGAAACAATTGAAAAAACTGTTGAAAAGGGAAAAGAAATTTTTACCGATATAAAGGAAGAAATTGAATCTCATTCAAAAAAGTCAAAAAATCAATCTCAAATTGAAGAAAATTAAACAAAAAATCCTGTATTGATCAGGATTTTTTTGTTTTCTACTTTTCAAAATAAAAATAATATGGTATAATAATTTTACGAAGTGAGGTATTATGAGAAAATTGGCGAATACGGATATGTATAATGAGATAATACAAAGAATTAAAAATGGAAATACAGATGCGAAAAGAGAATTGGTAGATTTCACAGTGTTTGAGTTCAAAGAAGAATTTCTTAATTGTTTGCGAAACGCAAAAATCAAAGTCGAGAAACAAGATTTGGAAGGTTTTATGTACCCAATTCTTTGGGATTATTTGAACAAAGCCATAATATACGAAAATTTTTCTCAATACAAAGCATGTGTACTTAAAGCTGTTGATTCAAGATTGACGAAATACAAAAAGTTGCGTCGAAATGTAAAAAATGACTTTGCATTTGATCATACTGCAGAAGATATTGACAAAAATATTTTAATAAACGAAGGATTTGTTGATCCTGATGATTACGTGTTAAAGAAAGAAATGAGAGAAATAATATGTGGTTTAATTGCCGAATTGAAACCTCATATGCAAACAATAATTTTGCAGTATTACGGATTTGATGGTGATGGTCAAAAAACACTTGAAGAATTAGGACAAAAATATAACTTGACAAGAGAAAGAATAAGACAAATCGTTGAAAAAGGTTTGAAATCTATCAAACAAAAGATTAAAATTAAGAAAAACGATAAAAATATTCAGGAATATAAAGATGATTTTCAAATATAAAGCCAATCAACTTGGCTTTTTTTGTTTGTCAATTTGAGAAATTATATATATTTATGATAAAAAACTTAAATTGAATTAGTCGAGATTAATTTACTTTTTTTATTTTATTTGCTAGAATAAAAACATGAAAGCAATGGGAATTGATTTCGCGGTCTTCTGAAGACCATCGAATATGCAAACAAAGCCGGCATCAAGCATTGCGGCGTTGGCAGGAATCTCGGTGAAGCCTCGGCGCCCTGCTATCTC
>JAFVPU010000001.1 GCA_017505165.1 Clostridia bacterium | reverse complement strand
CATCATTCAATTCAGATCTCCTCCTGGACAAGGTCATTTCCTTCCTCTCACAGTATCACGTTATGGAATGAATTCCACCTCGTATATTCACTACCTTCCTCCAACCATTCATAACATCCAAATCGAATATCAATTGAATACATATCTAGTAACATTGGAAGGAGACAATTTTGGTGTTCATTCAGCAACAATTCGTATTGGAAATACGAACTGTGCAGTTCTCTATCAACAGCATTCATCTGTCAGTTGTATTCTTCCATTACTCTTTGGTGGTAATCACTCTACAACAATAACAGTCAACAATCAGACAAGTCCTAAACAAATTGCATCTCTTCCTCTTCCTTCAATTTCTCGTGTGACTCCACTAGTGGTATTCTCATCGAATGCAACGATTATGCTATTTGGTTTCTATCTTCCACTCCTATCAGAAGTCAAACCAGTTCTCTCTGTAGGAACTGTTCATGGAATCGAATGTCATATGATTTTATCTTCGCATCACCAACAACCTTTTATTGAATGTCCTCTTCCTGAATTACCACGAGGAGAATGGCCAATTTCCTTATTGATGAATGAATTAAATATTAAAATCAATCCGATCTATTCAGTTCTATCAGTCATTTGTGCAGAAGGCTCTTTTGCAACTACTGGTCATTTCTGCCAGTCTTGTCCTTCTACTGCATTCTGTCCAACAAATGCCACTAACCCTGTTGCTCGTCCTGGTGAATGGCTATTGCAATCAACAAATCAATCAGTCAATACTATACAATGTTACAATCCTAGTGCTTGTTTAGGAGGAAATCAATGTCAAGAAGGATATCACTCTCTCTATTGTTCGCAATGCAGTAATGGTTATACTCGAAAGGATACTTGGTCCTGTGTGACATGTCCATCCACAATTAAAAGCACCTTGAATGCAGTGTGGTTTGTGATTGTTTGTGTATTGTTGTATATATCAAGTATTGCTCGTTTTTCATCGTATACAGCATGGTTTACCATTCTTATCGATTCTTTCCAGATGATTGGTCTTTTAACTTTGTTTAAATCAAAAGCAGCGATCTCGTCCATTATCAAACCTTTCGTTGTTTTCTGTAGTTCGTTTATTCTGGATATGGAAGTGTTTCATTTCGATTGTCTCTTTCCCTCTCTTTCAGAAATTCAATTATTCTCCTTGTCTCTTTGTGTTTTGGGTATTTGCTTCCTTCTCGATGGTCTTATTCAAATCATTCAACTTCTTCTTTCTTGGCTTTCCAAGTCCGATAAAGACAAACATCAACATCATTTATTTTCCTTCCGAAGTGGATTTACTCGATTGATTTCGCTATTGTATTCTCTCTTCTTACCCATTCTCTATCATTCATTCCAGTCTCTTAGTTGCAATAATGAATATTTTATGACTACATATTCTGTTCAGTTTACAGGATTGGCAATGTGCTGGAGTTCTCAAGGAGTTTCATTAGGTGGTGATTATTCTATCAAGTCAATTGGAAAATACACCAATTTGATTCCCTCAACAATCCATCTTCGTTACTTGTGGTTTGTCATAATTCCATCGATTCTCGCATTAGTTATTACAGTTGGTCTCTTATGGAAATCCTATGTTCAATGGAAAAGAGAGAAGGAGATCCGTCTTCAAATGAAGGATTCATCCAAGCAGTCTTCTGCAGCAAGAGAGCTTGTGGACAATGAAATAGCCAGCAATCTCCATCGT
>JAFVPU010000123.1 GCA_017505165.1 Clostridia bacterium | reverse complement strand
GAAGAGAAGAGGTACACAGCATCTGTATGCGATGATAATGATATAATTTTTGAAAAGATATAATTTGGATAACAGATAGGTGGTAGAGCTACCACCTATCTGTTACAAATTGATTAGTTTATTTTTGTAATAACTTTACAAGAAGTTGGCATTGGATAATCTTCAGACAAAACAGCATAACTAGCATCCGTATAACTTGAAGTTATAACTGGATCATGGTTAACTATAAACGCCTGAAGTATGTTGGATTGATGGAACAACTCACCTAAGTATTCGAATAACTTGGACGAATGTTCAGGACTCAAACCAGAACTCATTTCATCTAGTTTTATAGGAAATACAGTAGAGTACTTTCTGTATTTGCATATAGCAAGTATAATAGCCAAATCGATGATTTCTTTTTGTCCTTTTGAACATGTGTTGATGTCTTTTACAACACCATCACCATTGATAATGACTTTAAATGTGTAATCACATTCTTCATTCTCTTTTAGGTATTCCAACTCCATATCGTAGTTCCATACCTGTTTGATAAATGCATTTGCTCTTAGGAAAATAGCATTCACATATTTCACGATACGTTCATTTGGTATACCTTTTGTTGGAGATAGTACCTTTTCAACAGCTTTCCATTTCCGAAGTTGTTCATTGAGATCTTTGATGATTGGTTCTATTTCATCATTCAATCTCATACGAAGATTTTCTTGCTCACGGGCAATTGTATCAAATTCTCGCAATCTTTCAGAGATTTGAATTTTTGTATCTTTCATGTTTGAAATCTGTTCTTGGACAAATTCAACAATAGCTTTAAGTTCAAGATGTTCTCTAAGTTTATCCCATCTTTCATTCAGCATTTCTACAGATTCATATAAAGAATACAATTCTTCATACTTCTCTTTTTGCAATGTGTCCAGTTTTATTTTTATCGAAAGTTCTGTTTTCTTTTTTACAAGTCTTTTAAGTTCTGCTTCTCTTTTAACAAGAGTTTCTGTTATGACTTGTTTTGCTGGTTGATTATCAGTTTTTAATCCTGTCAATTTTGACTCAAGAACAACAAGATAATCTTTAGCTTTTCTGACTTTATCTGACGCTTCAGACTTTTTTATGATTCTAATGTATTTATTCCAAATACTCGAAATGTCAGAATTTGCTGCTTCTACAAATGAAAGATCAGAACATATGAAATTACCCCATGATTTATTATGGGTTAGTCTTTCAAAACGATCAATTATTTGTCTGGCAGGGGATCTGTCTTCAAGCTCTTGTTTAAGCTTGTCTGCACTCTTTTTTAATATGTTGAATTCACGTTCTAATTTAACCTTAGAAGCTGTTGTGGTATCTATTTCAACTTTAATAGAATCGGTGATCTGATCCATTGATTCTCTAAGCTGACAGCGCAGTACACAACCTTCAGCTGCTGGATGTGATGTGTACTTGTTGAGACGATAATTCATCTTCTGAAGATCTGAATCTAAACGAGAAATCTGAATTGATAAAGTTCTCATATCTGATTCAATGTTTTTCAACTCTCGTTCTTTTTGAACAAATTCTTCTTCAGACCACAACACAATGTTCAATGATCTTAAGAATTGAAGCTGTTCTTGTATCTTAGAAGAAAACTCTCTCATTTGATTTGATTCATCAATATCAACAACAGGAGTATCATCTTCTATTGTAAATTCTTCTATGATAGCCTTTTGTGTTTCTATCATGGATTCACAATCTTTAATTGCCTGTTCTCTATCTGTTTTGAGATAGATATTATACCTCTCAATTTCTTCAAGTATATCAGTTCCTCGTGAAACATATGTTTCACATTCTTTTTTTGCAGCATCTATTTTGACTTCCATAAGCTGAATAATAACTTGAAGTTTTTGAACATGTTCAGGAATAGGTATTCTTGAATTCTCGATGGATTTGAGTATGTCTTTAATACGTGTTTGTAATGCAGTACATCTATCAACAACGCTTTCAATAGTATCAACTCCACCGTACTTGTAGTTTGGCATTTCTAATATAGGTTGAAGATATTGCTGCATGATCAGGATATCTTGATCTAAAGCTGTTAAAGCTTCATTCATGATAGATCTCAACTTATTATAATTTTCAAGTTTAGTATCATCAATGAACGATTCCTTCAACTTAAGTTTTCGTTCATGCATCAATTTAAGTTGATTGTTACAAGCTCTTATTTTACTCATCAAGTTCTTATATTTTTCCAATATAAACAACATCGGTGATGGGTAAGTTGCCATGATAATCTTACCACGTTCTGGTCTACCAAGTTGAGAAAATTTACATTGTCCTGATGTTAATCTTTCAACTAAAGGTGTGAATCCATCAAAGTAATGCTGTACAAGATCTTCCTGTACATCTGTTGTTCCAGATATATTAAGCTCTTCATTGTTCTTTACAAAACTGTGAGCGCCTGTTTTACTGAAATCAGATGTAAGAATGAAGTAATCATTTTTGTGTTGTATTTCAATAATCTTTAATCCATTTTTCTCATAATCAGATCTTGTAGCTGGATATGGTGAAAGTTCTCTTAATACAGAACTTTTTCCTTTTCCATTTTCTCCAGACAAGATAACAATTTGAGACATATCTGTTAACTCTAATTGATGTGTGCCACCATAGAGCAATGGTTTAAATCCTTTAAGGAATAATCTAATATATTTCATACGACCTCCATGTATTTAATATAGAAGTTCTCCATCTTTTAATTACTTATATATTACTATATTGAGTTAACGAAAGGAGGATACAAATTATAACTCATCACAAATAAAATATTTGTGATAACCTATTTATACATTCACTTTTATACATTCTAAACCAATACTACGAGGAGAAACTAACAATGGCACAAACAGAAGCAAAACATTTCACCGTCCTGAAGAATGGAAAATTGACTAATCGCATTTCAGCGATAATAGAACACTATAGAGGACTTGGCGTAAATGTTGAGCTTGTTCTTGAACGAGAGTTGAATCGTCTCAACGACAAACTTCTGGTATCAAATATTTTGAAACCTGAAGAAGACGAAACTGGCATGGTCGCTAAGAAGTTACATCTGGAGCCAGCTTCTTACACTAATGCCAAAATCCAAGCTATTAAAGAAATACTCGGTGTGCTTAACAGCTGAAGGCACAAGTTTACATTTCGTTAAAAGTTTGGATGAACCTGTATTATTTAGGTTCCATACCAACACTCACAAATCAAAGGAGAATGAAAAATGAGTGACAAGAAAGAAAAAGAAATCGTCATGGTCGAAGGTCTCGGAGAAGTCGAACTGCTGCGCAAACCTTCCGTTGACAAAGACGGTAATCCTGTGGCTGGTGTGTTCACCATGTCTCAGAAAAATCTTGAAAAATTCTACGAAGAACACGGCATCCCTGAGCCCAAGAAGGTCTTCAGCGCCATCGATGATGCTCGTGCAGAATTTGCAGTTGCAGCTGCAACATTCTTGAAACCTCACGTGATCGAAGACAAAAACGACTGGGAACTTCGTGCCGGAACCGGCAACGGTCGTCTGACTGCCTCCATCGATGCCGAGAAACAGGTTCGCAATGTCAGTACTGGTGAAGTCACAACTCGTCATGCTGTCTTCACGATGAAAGTTCAGAGCAAGGCTCCCAGCGGCAATGAAATGCTGAACAAACAGCTTGCCGAAATGGAAGCCGCTCTTAAAGGCTAATTCTACAGAGTTTCTGTAGACATCTTAAAAGAGAAGCTATATGTGCCTGTAGCTTCTCTTTTTTGTTGCATACATTCTCATTACATTTACCAATAAAGAAAGGTGGTCAACATGCCTAAGAAAACTTCTGAGAATGTTGATACCGAAGAACGTTCAGCAATGACCACAGAAGAAGTTAAATCTTCTGATGTAGTTGATAATTCAAAAGTATCAAAAAAAGAAAAAAAGAAAGAAGAGAAACCTCGTGTGATGAGTCTAGATGACTTTGAAGCATTTGATCCTTCTGCTACACACGAAGATCTTTCTGAAGACGACAATTTTGACGATGACGATGAATCGTATTAAACCTTTTTAAATATAGCACATGCTATAGATAAAAAGGATTTTAATATGTCATATCATCTAAAAATATTGAGTTTTGATCCGGGTTTATCTACATCAGGTTGGAACCTATCTTACTATAATACTGACACAGGAATAATGCATGTTGAAGAATGTGGTATGCTGTATCCAAATGAAGATGTTAGTAGAAATAAGATAAACCTCACACGCTATGGAACACGAATAATGACCTTAGATCAACTTAGGATTGATTTACGTAATCTTATGGATAAATTTCGTCCTGATTTTGTAGTATCTGAAGATGCGTTTTATAATCCGACTAGACCAATGGCTTATTGTGCTTTGGTTCAGTGGTTGACAACAGTCTCTATGGTTCTATTCGATGAATACGATCATACGTTATTTAAGTTGGCACCTAAGATAGCAAAACAAGTTATCTCTGGATTTGGTGGTGCAGAGAAACTAGGTGTACAACAAGCTATATCAAACAAAGAAGACATAACATTTAACAAAACAATCAATGTTGAAGAACTGACCGAACATACTTGTGATAGCATTGGAATTGGTTACACTTTTATTCAAGAAGTTCTTCCATCGATATTGGACATATGGAGAAATTTGAATGACCAAGAAACGCAAAAAATCTATCGAAGATAATACCAGAGTACTCCTAATCAATAGAGATGAATTTATTGGTAAGGATCAAGTGGTGGCTTATCTTCTTGAAAAAATGAAAAGCTATTCTGGTTACTTTTTTATCAGTGTTGGTCCTTCCGGCTCTGTATTCAAAAAGAATCCAGAAAAGAAAAACATTGTTCGAATCACAGTCCATCAGACGATTCCTTGTATGCAACCTGATGGTTTATACAAAAGTGCAAAGGACATTGTCATCGATGCTATCTCTGTAAACGATGATAACTTCCCTGGCATGGTTTTGGATCGACAAGGTAACGGTATCCTTGGTAATCCATTTGCACCTATCGCTGAAACTGATCTGCCTAATCTCGGAGACGAAGAATCAGGCACAAAAGTAGAGACTACAACTCTACACATCGTCGATGACGCTGGTACGCTTGGCCCTGGAACACCTCCAAAACCAACGTATAGTGATGAAGGCACTGTTGAGCAGATGTAACACACACAGTACATGTGGACATGTCCACATGTACTGTAACAATATATTTCGTTTAAGTTGTATACATATATTACTACCATGAACAGCATGGAGAAACAAATGAATACGACAAATAAACCAACAGAATTATCATTAACATTTATAAATGACGAGCTGCTTAAACAGTATGTGTATAATTGTATAAATTATCACATACAACAACTCGTATCTTTCAACAATGGTTGGTATGGTCCAACACAAGATAAAACTATGTTCTATTTTACTGGAGTTGCACCATATCGTGAAGTCTATATACGAAAATGGATAGATGAATTAAGACCACGCGTTACTGGTTTTACTATACGTATAACTAAACGAGCTGGGTTTGATGCAATGTTAACAATAACTATTACACGAAAAAGATCAAACAAAATGATCTTTTTC
>JAFVPU010000122.1 GCA_017505165.1 Clostridia bacterium | reverse complement strand
TATTTTGCCAATGCTTGGCGGATTGCTTGGAAAAAGTTTTGATTTAAATAGCGTTGCATCAATATTAAATAGCAAACAAAATAATTCTTTTACAGATGGTAATATGCTTGGAAATATTATGAAAATTTTATCATCAGATGTCGGTAAAAATATATTAGGAATATTAGGAAAAAATAATAAAAAAAATAACCAAAAAAATCAAAAAAATATACAAAAAATTAAATCAACTGAAATTTGTATAGACAATTACGAAAGAGTCGAATAAAATGCTTATTTCAAGGCAACTAAAATAATTTCAAAATTAATTTAATTTATATTTTTAATGATTATTTATTAATTTAATATTTTTAAAAAATAAAAAAATATTATGCAAGTACATGCACAATATTTTTCTTTTCGCTATGGCGATATAAAACAATTTTTCTTCCAATAGTTGTTACAACTTCGGCACCAAGTTTGACTGCGATTTCGCTGAGTTCAAATTCGCTTGGGATATCAGTGTTTTGTTGCAAACTGATTTTGATTAGTTCGTGATTGAATAATTCTTCATCAATTTGTTTCATTGCTTTTTCATCAAATCCGTCTTTTCCAATCCAAACAACAGGGTTGATTGTCATGGCGAGACTTCTTAGTTTTATTCTTGTTTTTTTATCAATCATAATTTCTCCTTAAAAATAAATTTCATACTGCAAACTTCCAAAGACAACAGTGTCTCCATCTACACAACCTGCTTCTTTGAGTTTGTCCATGACGCCATCTTTTTCAAGTCTCATTTGGAAGTAGGCAAGAGAACGTGTGTCATTGAAAACAATACCCCTTTGAAGATTGTCAAGGTATCCACCTTTCACTTCAAAAACATGTGGTTCAAGTTTGATGATTTCTACTGATGTTATATCTACTTTTTCAAGTTCGGTTTGTTCAATTGGCATAGGTTCAGTTTTTGGCAAAGTCTTGAGTTTCATATTAACCTTGTTGAGCAATTGTTCAATGTTTTTTCTTGTTACGGAACTGATTGGAATAATCTCAACATCATCTTTGATTTCTTTTCTAAATCTTTCAATTTTTTCATCAACGTTTTCGATCAAATCGAGTTTAGTGAAAACTACAATTTGAGGAAGATGACCAAGTCTATCGTTATATTTTTTCAATTCATTATTGATGGTTTTGTAATCTTCTACAATATCATTTCCATAATATTCACTCGCATCAATAACGTGAACTACGAGACGTGTTCTTTCAATGTGTGCCAAGAATTCATGACCGAGACCTGCACCTTCACTTGCACCATTTATGAGTCCAGGAATATCAGCAACAACGAAGCTGTCGTCATAAACTTTCACAACGCCAAGATTTGGACTGAGAGTGGTGAATTCATAGTCTGCAATTTTTGGTTTTGCGTTTGATATAACACTTAAGAGAGTTGATTTTCCGACATTTGGTTTTCCAACAAGTGCAACATCAGCAATAGTTTTGAGTTCCAAAACAACTTTGTAAGATTTTGTCATCTCGCCAAGTTGACTGAATCTTGGTGATTGACGAGTGGCAGATTTGAAGAAATTGTTTCCTTTTCCACCACGACCACCACGTAAAGCTCTGAAGGTTTGACCGTCTTCATACATGTCAGCAATGATTTGCTTTGTTTCCGCATCTTTGATCACTGTTCCGCAAGGTACAGGAATATAGATATCTTTTCCATTTTTACCATTTTGAAGGTTGCCCATTCCGCCTGTGCCATTTTCTGCTTCAAATTTTTTTTCAAATTCAAAGTCTATGAGAGTGTTTTTATCTTTGCTCGCAACGAAAAAGACAGAGCCACCATTTCCGCCGTCTCCGCCATCTGGACCGCCACGAGCTGAGTTTTTGTCTCTCAAAAAGCTTACTTTTCCACTTCCGCCGTTGCCGGCTTTGATTGAGATTGTTACTTTGTCTAAATTCATTTTTTCTCCTATATCTTTTTGTTATAATAAAGGCATATATCCTTCAATTCGCATTTTTCACACATTGGTCTTTGTGATTTGCATATATCACGACCGAACCATATTGTTTGATGATGAAATTTGGTGTAATTTTCATAAGGTATGATTTTCATCAACGATTGTTCACAATTGTAGGGTGTGCAATTTTTCTCACAAAATCCGAGTCTTTGACTGATTCTGTGTACATGAGTATCGACAGCGATAGTTTGTCCACCAAAAGCTGTTCCAATGACGACGTTTGCAGTTTTTCTTCCCACACCGGACAATTTTGTCAATGTTTCAAGGTCGGTTGGAACTTCTGAGCCATGATTATCAATCAAATCCTGACTCATACTCATAATTGATTTTGCTTTGTTGTTATAAAATCCGCAAGAGTGAATATATTCTTTAAGTTTTTCAATTCCAAGATTGATCATTTTTTCTGGAGTGTTCGCAACTTTGAACAATTCTTTTGTTACGATATTCACACGCTTATCAGTGCATTGGGCTGATAAAATAACAGCAACAAGCAATTCATAAGGGGTAGAATATATCAAAGCACACTCAGGATTTGGATACAACTTGTCAAAATATTTCAATGTAGTTTCGACACTTTTCATAATTTTATAATAACAAAATTTTAAGTTATAGTCAATGTTATTTCAAGATTTTTATCTCAATTAAATGATTTTACTCACTTGTGAGTAGCTTGAAAATTCGTTTATGAGATACAAACCAATAAAACCGCTTGGATTAGTTTGTTTGATCAAATTGGAAACGGTGGGAAGATATACATACTCAGTTTTTATGCTGAGGGAACAACTTGAACTTATTTTGTGTGGTGTGTTGATAATTTTTGTTGTTATATTGTTCAAGTGTAATATTTTGGAAAAATTTATTATGCTATTTCTTGAATTAAAGGATAAGATAAGATATTTCATAATTTGCCTCTAATTTATTTTATTAAAATTGTCAAAATTTGTGTTTTTACATAATGTGTAATATGATATATTTTGATAATTCAGCAACAAGTTTTTATAAGCCAG
The DNA here is from genome assembly GCA_017505165.1 of Clostridia bacterium. GTDB lineage: Bacteria > Bacillota > Clostridia > Christensenellales > UBA1242 > Onthoplasma. The sequence continues at coordinate 1,440 of JAFVPU010000122.1, read as the reverse complement.
AAATAGTCAAACAAAGAGTTATGGTGGCTTTGGAGAAATTCACCGCGAATGCAGGCAGAAGTGGACATAAACCATCTCAAGATGTGGCAGAAATTGTATACGACACAAGAGAAATGGTGAAGAATTTTTTCGGTGCAAAAAACTATGAAGTAATTTTCACAAAAAATTGTTCAGAAGCACTAAATCTTGCAATATTAGGTACATTGAAATCTGGCGACCATGTGATAACTACAATGTTTGAACATAATTCGGTCTTGAGACCCCTAGAGTATTTGAAAAGTAAAGGTGTAGAGGTTTCTTATCTAGATTGCGAACTAAAAGATTTAGATACAAAAATAGTTTCACACATAAAGTCAAATACAAAAATGCTGATTACAACTGCTATGTCTAATGTAACAGGGGACATTACAAATATCGAAAGACTGGGTTTAATCTGCGAAAAATACAACATTATTTATCTTGTTGATGGAGCTCAAGCAAGTGGTCATATTGATATAAATTTGACTGATTCGTATGTAGATATGTTCACATTTTCAGGGCACAAGGGATTATTGTCGTTGACTGGTGTTGGTGCTTTGGTTGTGAAAAAAGGAACAATATTATCTAATATTTTATTGGTGGAACAGGGACAGAAAGTGAGAAATTGATTCAACCTCAAGAATTTCCTGAGGGTTATGAGGTTGGAACTTTACCAATAATACCGATTGTGAGTCTCAATGCAGGAATGTCATACATTATGTCTAACAAAACCTTAATTTATGACAAAGAAAACAAACTCGGAAACTACTTTTATAAAAATTTGATAGATTTACCATTCGTAGATTGTTATTTTTCAGACGGAGACAGAAATGTGTTTTCTTTTAATATAAAAAACATGGATTGTTCTTATGTTGCCAACAAATTGGACGAAGATTATAGTATTTGTGTTCGTTCAGGACTTCATTGTGCGCCACTGACCCATAAATTTCTTGGAACTTTTTCAAAAGGTGGAACGGTGAGGGTGTCCATTGACTTTTTCAATTCAAAAGCAGAAATTGATCGATTTGTTCAAGCTTTGATAGAAATAAAACATTACTGATTTTTGTTGAATTTTGGCAACAATTTGCATACAATCGAAAAGCACAACAACAGAGATCCAACAATTAAGTAATAAAGAAAATATGGCAAAATTATTGCACTGAAAATCAATATCAATCCACAGAAAAAATATGATTTTGCTCTATGTGGTGCAAACATATTTTTGATTATATCAAGAAAAGACAATTTTGTTATTTTTGAATCTATATTTTCGCTGTTTGGAAACAAACATGATTTGAGAAAATAATCGTTGTATAATTTGGTTTTATCTATCAAATTTATAGTTTTATTTTTCAATATTTTGGTATTGATATTTGGTGAAAAACTTTCACATATAATATCAATTTCATCAACTGATTTTTT
>JAFVPU010000121.1 GCA_017505165.1 Clostridia bacterium | reverse complement strand
TCTATCACAATTTTTATGCTGTTGTAAACTATATGAAAAAACTTTTTTGTTGAAAATTAAAAATTTTTATATGTACATAAAAGATTTTATATCTTCACCAAATTTAATATACAAAACATTATGTAAAAATTTCAATGCTCTTTTTTGTGTGATTTCGTTTGATTCGATTGGTTGTCCATCATTTATGCTTTTCAGCAAAGCATATACGTTTTTGTCAATTTCTTTTTTATTTTGGCCATTTTTTGATTCAAAATTTCCTGTTATTACATCAAAATAATTATATTTGCTATCAAAAAACTCCAATTCCATTCCACTAAGAGCTATAAACTTCAAAATAAAATCAATCGTTGCAATAAATTCATTTTCTGTTTCGATATTTTTCAATGCTGTTATCGTATGAATAAATATATCTTCTTCTCTCTTTTGCTCCGGCAAAATACTTTTTATCATATCAAGTACAATATAACCACATATTGTTTTGTTATAGTCAGACAAAATTAGATTGAAATTATCAATAATATCCGCTGATGTAATAGTTCTCAAACTTCCTTTCTGGTTAATATTAAATTCAGCAAAAGTGAAAGGTTGTGCCACAGCCTTCATCTTTGCCTTATCTCGCTTTACACCGGTGAACTTGGCAGTAATTACCCCTTCTGTCAATGTAAAAATAGATGCAAGTTTGTCTGCATCTTTGTAATCTATTAGCTTTAATACTATTCCTTTAACTTTTGTGTCCAATTTAAGTCCTATAAAATAATTTCGTCTTCTTTTTCTTTAAATTTAATATTATACTTCTTTGCTTCAATTATGTCAGTATAACTTGAAGCAAGAATCAAAAAACATGGATTCAACGTTTCATTGAATTTATTGCGTAATACTGCTTCAATATTTTGCAAATTTTTCATATCAAATATATCTCTTTCCATGTTTTTCTCCTTTTTTATATTTTATGTTGAAAGTTGAAAATTATTCACTCAATTTGAGTCCAAAATTCTCGATTGCTTTGATATCATTTCTCCAGTTTGCTTTAACTTTGACAAACAATTCGAGATTGACTTTTTGTCCGATAAAATGCTCGATTGATTTTCTACTTGCAATTGATATTTCTTTTATTTTACTTCCGTTTTTGCCAAGAATTATTGCCTTATGATTTTCTTTCTCACAATATACATCCGCATTGATTTTAGTAATTTCTTCATCTTCAATATATTGAGTTACAACGACTTGAATTCCATGCGGAATCTCATCATCTAGGAGAAGAAGTGCCTTCTCCCTAATAATCTCTGCACACATATTTCTTACGTTTTGGTCTGTGTATTCTTCAATCGAATAATATCTGAATTCTTCGTCATATTCTGGAAGATATTTCTTGATCATGTCAATCAATACGTCGCAATTCTTTCCATTAAGTGCTGAAATTGGAAGAATTTCATCAACTTTCGCTATACTACTTAATTCCATCAATTGTGGATATAATTTCTCATATTTTGTTTCGTCAATTTTGTTGATAATAAGGATCTTCTTTGCATTGCTAGATATCTTTTTGTTCAACTTTTCATATTGTTCAACAAGTGGTTTTTTTGCAACAATCAGCATCAAAACAATCTCTGTATCTTCCTGCGCCGATATGATATGCTTGTCCATCTCGTCATCAATGAGATTCATGCGCTTGTGATACCCTGGAGTGTCCACTAATACAATCTGAGAATCATCATCATTGTATATTCCAATGATATTCTCTCTGGTCGTTTGAGTCTTTGGACTGACAATTGCCACATGTTCACCAACAAGTTGATTTATGAGAGTACTTTTTCCCGCATTTGTCTCGCCAAGTATTGT
>JAFVPU010000120.1 GCA_017505165.1 Clostridia bacterium | reverse complement strand
TCTCTATTCATTATAATAATATATATATAGAAATTCAAAATACTAGCTTTGTAGCATACAAAAAATAACAGGGCTATATAGCCCCGTTATATCATTCTACTTATTTACTTCACTTAATAAATCAAGAGTATGAACAACATGATCATACTGCCCGGGTTGTAAATGGTGTGATATTATAAAACACTGATCGATTTTCAATATAGTCATCATATCCTGTAACATAGATACGAAACAACTAGACTGTTCCAAATCCATATATCCATCACATTCATCAATCAACGGTACATTATACATTGATAACAATGATGACAGACTCAGGGATAATGCTAATGATAACAATGCTGATTCAGACTGACTACCATATTTGATATCAGGTGATGTATTACCACCACATCTAAATGGTAATGCGAATGTTGTCTCATCTATAACTGGTGATAGTATCTCGACATCATTATCATACATAACATCCAATAATCTATTTGTTATTACCAATGCTTCATTAACTTTATCACGTATAGCTATTACGGGTTTACCCTTAGTACTACTTGTTGCTTCTGCAATTATCTTATATCTATTGACATTTTCTGAATTCTTTTCTATATCCGCGATTGTACTGTTATACTGATTGAATATATCATTGATACTGTTTAGTTCATTTTCAAGTAATCTCAAACGTGATACTTCTGTAGAATACTCAATATTCAATCGTTCACGTTCTTGTTCATATGAAATCAAATCGTTATTCAATGTTTCTAGTGTATTTTTACGACTCATAAGTTCACCGATATTGATATTCTTTACTTGTGAGAGTAGTATTTTCTTTCTATCGTTTTCTTCCATAGCACTTGTTAATTCACGAATCTTATCATCAATTGTATCCAACTCGGATCTCAACATATCAATTTTCTCGGATAATTCATTTAATGTTGATTCAGCATCACTTGATCCATTGTTTATGAGAACACTCTTCATACTTTCAATAGTCTTCTCAATCTCTGTCAGTTGTCCAACATACTTATTTCTCAACTCAATCTTAGCTGCTTCTTCCATCAAGTACTGTAAATGATATACGTCAATACCTGTTTTCATGCCAATGATATTGCCCATGATATGAACAATGTCAAAAATGTTCTTCAACTCATCAGATATGTCAACATTGATTAATCTTTTAATTGTCATTATATCTTTATAAGCGTGATCAATTTGTTCTAAATCATACTGAGTGAATTTAGATTTAGATACACTCTGATATGACTTGAAGTATCCTTCCAATAGATTATGGGTCTTTTTGTAGATACAACCATTGTGACCACAATCATCAACATACTCACCATCGATATTATTGAGCATACTACGGATTCTTGAAACAGCGGTCTTCTCTTTCTCGGAATCCATCAATACACTCCCCTCTTGTATAAGGAAAGCTGGAACATCGATACCTTTCTCAATCATACCTGTTAACAGTACTAGATGATCGTCATTCAATGATGATATAATATCTTTACATATACGATTAACTGCTTGGGCAACAGATATCATGCTCATAAGATAACTGGATGATGAAGTAACATTTGTTTCAACAACTATGTCTTTTATCTTGTCCTTTAAATCATCTCTGTGAGTTATCATATTATTATAGTCACTAAGTGCTCTTGTGTTATTAGCCATCGTTGTTTCGATATTAGACTTCTTATCATACAGAATATCAATGTCTTTCATCTTTAACTGTTTCTCATTGTTCAAACTATTTATTTCATTATTGAGTCTTATCTGTGTATCAATTAATACGTTATAGGTATTATCATCAAAAGAACCAAGTGTTTCTGATACTCTTTGATATGTTGAATACTTGGTGTTTACATCAAATAATTCCTGAGAAACATTTTGACGTTTAATCACGTTGATCTGACCATCAAGCTGATCCATTCGTGATTTAATATCCATAACCAATTTGGAAATAGAATTGTATTCATTCTGTTTATGATTCATTATTGTACACATATTCTCGTATGAATCATATTTACTCAATAGAAATTCCTTCGTATTATTTAACGATGTCAATAGCTTACTAACATAACGATAGTCATCTGTTGCGAGTTTATGAATCTTATCGTATATATCAATACCCATAGCTTTATTCAAAAGATTCTTACGTTGATTATAACTCATATTGGCAAATGACACAAGTTGAGTTCCATTAATAATGAACTGGAATGTATACTTATTTATACCCATTATTTTTTCGATTAAGTTATTGAAAACTGTAACACCACCACTAGGATTCAATTCTTCACCATTACATTGTAAAGAACATGACACTGTGTGATTTCCACTTGGTGTTGGTTTATATGTGTGAGTAATGTTGTATACATCACCATTGATCTCGTATACGATATTCTTCAAACCTGTTTCTCCTGGTAGTATTAATGATAGATCTGAGCGTTCATCACCATTTAAATTAATACTTGAGAAAGGGTGAAGTTCATGCATTAATACAGTTTTTCCACAACGGTTCTTACCGTAGATCTGAATGATGGGTTTATCTATTTTATCAAATGACAATTCCAAAGATTTCTTACCCATCGCAGCATGAACCCCGACGAAGTTTTCCAATTTAATATAAATAATTTTCATATTTTTCACCTCTAAAGATATATATAATTTGGATGGTCATAGGAATTATATGTATTTAAAAATTATTTATTTCAATACATATATAATTCCATTGATGTCATATCACTGTTGTGGTATAACATAAATATCATAATGAAAGGATGATTTCAATTATGTCTGAAACATCAAAGAACTATGTGGAGAGAAGAAAGAACTTCATGGAAGTATTTGAGGGTAACACTATTCTCACAGATACTATCCCTTCAGTTGCGGCTGCACTGATGTATGATGAGTTCGGTACTAACTTCCAGGACAAATCACATATTCCGATTATATTCACAATCGGATGGACCGAAATTCTCAAGTTTGTTGGTTCACAAACTGTAGACGAATTTGCAATCGATGTTAATGGTGTATCACTTGAATATGTTACGGAATATTCAACGAGTGACAAATCATCAAACATTGTTCCCCAGCTCATTCACAAGAGACTCCCATTATTTATCAAACAGAATCATCAGGTCGTTCCTGGTTCATCATTTAACGACGAACTTAACGCAAAGTATAACTCATGGCGTTCTGTCAACCTTGCAGAAACACTCGACAAGATTGAGAGAGATGTATTTGCAATGGCTTTGGAAGAATACGGAATCAACCTCATGGTTTCAGCAACAGTAATGCCTCTTATGGCAGCGACATATGCTGCAGGACATCGTATAGCGTCAGAAACAAAGCAGACAATTAACATGTACAATATCTTCGAGATTGATGTTATTGATGAGGGTAAGACAATTCTCACACCTCTTTCAACAATTAAGCAATATCTCAAGAATGACTCAAAGAAGTAAACTTATGTAACAAATAGGGTTGGGTGCTTCAGCACCCACCTTATTAAAATTTATATTTAAAGGAGATTTTTAATTATGAGCAAGAAAATCCAGATTGAACTTATCGTTCCCGATGACGCAGGTAATGATGCTGTTGACATTTTACATGTCGCAAGAGAAACATTCCATGAGAACTTCAAAGGAAACAAGGATTATGTGGAATCACGTATCGTAGTATGGGACAACCGTGATGGTGGTGAAGAGTTTGATACAACAGGTGTTATTGTTGACTTTGATGCATGTGAAAACAAGTATCTTGCTGCAACAAAATTGTTCGATGCTTTCAAGGAACTCGTAACAACACCTGAGTACATTGGTATGTTAGAAGCAGGAACGCTTGATGATGCTGAAACTGATGACAAGGAAGATAGTGAGTGTGTATGTAAGTTTATACAGGAATTCATCGTACCTACTGATATGGGACTCATGAGATCTATCGACAAAGTCGTTGACACTATTTCTAATGATGGTACACCCAGTGATGAGTTCATGTCAGAGTTCACTGATGAAGATATCAACAATAAGGAGTGCATTCTTAAGGTTACATGCGATTTAACTGATAAGGATAAGGCTCCTACAATGGCTACACATTCAATTCTTGAACTTACGGAGATACTCAGTCTCCCTGGAATGCCACTTTATCAGGGATCAAATGAATAAGTAAAACATGAGGGTGTGGGTAATACCCACACCCTTGAACTAATTAATATGGAGGATGATTACATGAAAAGAAAATTTAGTATGCTGCAGACGGCTCTTAGAGGAAGTGCGATGCGAATGACTAATGAAGTATTAGATTATCTCAGACATCTTATTGCATCTGAAATTAGTCACAAGACAATATACACTGTCAATCTTGCATCAATACAGTATTCAGTAAGAGAATCACTGTCTAAACATTTCAAAATAGCATATGAACGTGTCGATTATATTGCGACATCGGATGGCACCAAGATCAATTATGAAAGTGATCCAGTATTTCATCGCGGAACTAGAAGAAGAAAGGGTACATCAGGTCTTCGTGATATGAAGTTTACGATGTATAATGGTACACCACTGTTCTTATTGTGTGGGATAAGACCAGAGGAGATATTCAACCCATCTCTTATGGACGAGGGTCCGGAAGAATCTTACACTGATAACAGTCTGAGTCTGGTTACAATTAATACTGAGAAGAATATAAAGAACTTAAAACGTTTCATAAAGAAGATGATAAAAGAATCCAGAGAACTTTGTGATGAAGAACGAAGAACGGAGCTTAATATATTAAGTAATGGACCTGATAGATTTTATCGTGATTATAGATTTCGAACATTTAATGATACATTCATACCTTCGGTTGATCAGAAGAATATCATAGAATCATTGGATAAATTCAGAAGTCAGAAACCATGGTATGATAAAAATAATATTCCTTATCACTTCGGTATACTGTTATATGGTAAACCTGCGTCGGGTAAAACATCGGTTGCCCAAGCAATAGCAGATCATATGAATAGTCCATTGTATGTTCTATCTGGTGATGATGTCTACAGATTACCGTCTTTGATTGGCAATAGAATACCCAAAGACACAATGTCACCCAACGTATATACAATCGTGCTCGTTGAAGATATCGATTGTGGATTCAGTGATCCTGAGCCTGAGACTGAATCTACAAAAGTCGAGAAAAATCGTAATAATAATGGCATATCCTATACAGGTTATGAACAAATCTACACATGTAATAGTTATAACCGTCGCAAGGGACTCGCATCAATTCTCAATTCACTTGATGGTCTGGTTGCTCCCAGAAATGCTATCTTCATATTCACGACTAATCACGTCGAAAAACTTGATGATGCTTTACTCCGTCCTGGACGTATAGATCTCAAGATTGAAATAAATGGAATCACCAATGAAACATTTGGTAAATTTTGTAAATATCATTATGGTGAGGAACCTAATAATGATATCAATATAAACAGTGCTCTCACTTTTGCTGACCTTCAGTTAGAAGTAATGAAAGGTGCAACATTAGATGAGCTCATTGAATTCGTTGAATCGAAAGGAGAAAATTCAAATGAATAGCGTAATCGTAGGATTCGGTAATACCGGAAACAACATCGTGACTAATATCGCAACTTCAACTGGTTTCGATAATGTGTCACTCTTCAGCATCGACTCTGTTGTATCTGCTGTAAACATGGATAACATTAGTAGTGTTAAAACTATTCCAATTATCTCTGACATGAAATCTGGTTCAGGTAGAGACAGAAACAGAGGTAAGGCAATGTATAAGTTCCATGAAGCAAAAGGATCATTCGATGAACTGTATCTCACATGTACTGAAGCGAATACTCCTGTGTTCGTAGTAACAAGTGCTGCTGGTGGAACAGGTTCAGGTTCAGTGGTTCCTTTTTGTGAATACCTCATTAAGAATGACATCCCTGTGCTTCCCATCATTGTTTGTCCCAATGAAAAAGACCCTGATGCATATCATATGAATGCGACTGATCTTCTTATTGAACTCGATCAGGTTGGTGTAACAACCTATTCAGTATTTACAAACCCTAAGCATACAGACTACTCTATTGTGAACAAAGAGATTGTTGAAGCTATCAGGGTAATGCTCGGTAAATACTATACAAAGACAGACAAAGATTCAATTGATGATTCAGATCTTGATACAGTACTCAGTTGGCCCGGTCGTGTACTTGCTACAACTGTTACTGCTACAAGCCCTGAGGAACTCAGAAGAAACCTCACGAGAAGAGTATTCTGGGGACATCAGCCTGGATGGGATCCTGATGACAAGAATCTCGGTACATTGATTACAGCGGGTTCACTCAAGTCATTCTATGCTGACTCGGATTTTGACTCAGTATTCGAAGACATCTATGACAGAATCCCCAGATCATATGACAGATACAAGCATGTGGTGAGTGGTGATAATACTAGTGGTTTTGAAGCTACTATTATTGTAGCAGGACTCCCCAGACCTAATATAAAGGAAATCAGTGATGACTTCAATGAAACATCTTCGATTGGTGACGGAATGAAGAAATCATCACGCCCAGCATTCATGAGAAAGAAACCGACAAACTTCTTTAAGACAGCAGAGAAAAATACTGAAGATACAAAGACAGATAACATTTCTAAATTCGACGTTGTATAAAGCATAAAATACTAATGTTGTGGATGTATATAATTTATACGATATCATCCACAGCATGGTATCAAAATAAAAAAACAGGAGGAATGATTATGGTAATTAACCAGATCCAGGATTCAGATGTTATTGTGCTCAATTCAATTGACTCATATCTGAAATCACAGAATGTGCCCGCTTATCTTGATCCCAGAGAGAGGCTGGCTGTAACTGAACAGGCGAGGGACAACCTGTACAGTGACATCGCAACAAGAACCCCCAGAATCGCAGCTTATATTCTTTCAGCTGACATGGAGCGTGACGAGTTTGCAAAGGGACTTTTCAAAGCTATGTACAGACATGTACTTGACCCCGCCTTTGTTAAGATTCTTCTCGACTATCTCGCACACAGAAATGATCCTGATGAGAACTCTGTAACAGGTGCACTCCTAACAAAACTGATGCAGAAGCATTTCAACACTTCACCCAAGGCAGAGACAGATAAGAAGAAGGGTAAAACAGAAGAGGCTTCTATTACTGAGAAGGACTTTGAAGATGTTGAGCATATCAGACTCGCTCTGTATACTCTGTTCGCAAACGAGATCGCTATCATCAGAACAAAGTATCCTGAACTCAAGGAGGGTTGTCTCTGTTCACTTGCAACTGCTATTGCAATGAATAATGTTGATACAATCACCGAGATTATCTCAGCTGATCTTCCCGTTACAGCAGAAGTATTCAACATGCTTAAGAATCCCGGTAATGTAATCAGAGCAGCACTTCTTCTCAAAGCAGCTGATTACACTAAACTCACAAAGAACCAGGAAGCTTTCATCGACTCACTCAAGCGTTGGGTATACGATAAGCTCGATACAATTTCAACACAGGAATGTTATCAGTTCCTTGTTAACGTATATGGTTCTGTTGAACCTAATGTGTCTGAATACCTCATCCAGATTAAGGACTGTTCAAAGCAGTACAGAAATCTGACAGAGGTTGTAAAATTCATTGTTAAAAAGTAATAGGAGGAAAAAGACATGAACATGAACATGACTAGACAGGACAAGATTCATCCTGAAGTACGTGCACTCCTGCACCAGAATATCATGGATGCAACAAATCTCGATATTCGCCAGAAGGCTATTGCGAGAATGGGTATGAAGCCACCTCAGGATACACCCACAGACCAGATGACAAAGAAGAGATGCTGTCATCTCACATACAATGGCTCTGAGCCCGTTCTCAGAATCCGTAGACACTCAAACGGCAAGGTTATCTGTGACGTATGCAACAGAGAGATTTTCACAGACTTTAAGAACGACAGAAATATTGATATCCTGACTGATGCAATTAAAGTTATTAATCAGCTTCTCATTTTCGGTATGTTTAACAACCTTATGGCTCAGCCAATTGCTATGCTTATCAGTCTTAAGGAAGTTCTTCCTGATGTTGCTAAACTTGCTGGTGAGCTCAATGCACACGTACTCAGAGTTGAGGCTAGCACAGCAACTGAGGCTAATCTTGGTGCTGAATACTTCAACAACTTCACATCTATGTCATAATCACAACACATATATGAACGATCAGTGGGCGATTAGCCCACTGATTTGTTTTGTTATGTGCTCAATATAAAGGAGAGAATTTAAGATGATTAATATTGGAAAAACCCAGGTATGTATAACTAAGCCTATAGAGATAGGTTTACAACTCTTAAACGCTGAGGCAATACCACCTTGTGATATTGCTGAATCCAATTATAGTGTTAGCATTTTCCACATCTGGGCATCAACATTCAATAACATGTTCAAACTCTATGTCAGACCGATAGTTGAAGATCCCAATGACCATGGTATACACATATACACTCATTCCGCAGATTTCTTAATGTCATACGATGAAATTAGTGAGGTATATAAAGATCCTGCTAAGTTTATCAACGACATATATGAACGTGATAACAATGTATTTGATCAGGATCCGATTAGAATGTCTGTTGTGGAACACAATGCATGTGTTATCAGAAGCAAAAATTCAAAAATAGAACTCGTTAATTCATATAATGACATCGATGAATCAAAAGTAGGAATTGGTTTAGTAGGTTATGATACAAGTACCGGTGAGATACTTACCGGAAAATGTCGTTAAGATTATTGAGCAGGGGGATACCCTGCTCAATCATTTTTTAGTTACTACACAAGTTCATTGTTGTTTGAGCGACAAATAATCCACTATCGAGATTAGTAAATACATTACACACATATGTCGCTCTATAGAATTCATTCATTGACATACCTCTTATAGGTGATTCGAATATCAGATTATATCTGGTATTTATTTTTAGTTTAGCGACATCAAAACCAACACCTGATACATCGACTCTTGTTATTTTTTCATTTACACGAGCTATATATGTATCTGTGATAAATTCATTATTCGTACAATGTAATTTGTCTGGTGTGTTTATCGTGATATCATCTTTGTTTCTGTACAATTTATTCAGTCTATTCGTATCGGTTCTGAGATTCTTTACATTTACCGCAACCACTTCTGGTGAATTCATGATCTGTTCGATATCAGTTTCCGATATAACTGACACATTGGGAAACATAGTAGTCATTCTATATGTTGACTTATCAAGCCTTTGCATTCCTGAGTTGTCATCAACTGTCTTAGTACTCATTACATATATTGGTAATGGTTTTGTACCGTTATTCACATCAGCATTGGATATATAGAATGAATCGATATCTCCGAATATCTGTGTACCTTTTTTATATAAACCATAATTGGTATCCAGGAATGCTAATGATTTTGATATATTTAGATTCGGTATGAGTATCTGTTCATACTTGGTTTGATTATCGAATACATCTATTTTTAGATCATATATATTAGCACGATGGAACATGTCTGTTATCACGGTCAGTAGAGAAGTATCCCTGTATATTGATTGTGATTTCTGTTTCATCATGTGAACGACTCTATCATCATAACCATATACTTCAATTGATACTTTTCTATTATTATTCAAATCATTTTCTTTTTTAATACCATCAACATATTGGTCCATAGTAGACGTAGGTGTATTCTTATTCTCAATATAACCCTTTAAAGAAATAGATATAGATTGAGTGGGTGTGACTAATATTGGTGAATCATTACTTAGATTATACACTCCACCTGACATATTACATAGTATCCCAATATCGTCGTGATTTTCTGATAATACCTGTAATGTATTTATATCAGTATACAATCTGAATCGGACGATAGGGTATGTCATTGTGTCATAATTGTTTATTATTGCTATTGAAACAATGTCAGATGATGATATATTCAACTTAATTGAATCTGATCCCGTTAGTACTAAATGGGGTTTATATAATACCCCGTATTTTTCAGTGTTATTCATTAAGGTCTCCCTCCACATTTTGATAATTTGTACTGATTACTCGAAGTATAAGTGCAAGTAATTTTATACAGAAAGGCGTGTTATAAATGTTTATGGTATTTCAAGAAGCAACACTTCCTAAACTGTCTCAAACCTCGTTATATATTAAATTCAACGAGAGTAATAATCTGACAGCAGAAGTAGTTGCTGAGATAAATCAAGCAAACAGGTATGCTGTGAGTCCCGAAACATTGTCCGAGATAATATCATTGATGAAGCTCAATGGTGATCCGATAGTTAAGAAAGCCGTAAAAGCGTATCAGGATGGTGACATTATAATTCTGGACAATAGAGAGACTTCCAAGATACCTCCATCATTACCATACATTGTCCTATCACAAAAAGGTGAACCCAAAGCTTACATCTTCGCAAACACAATTGTCAATAAGATAACATCACCCCATGAGTATACATCACTTATGGCAACTCTTGAAGCAGCTTATCTTGCACTTATGTTATATAAGAAACCAGATAAGTTTGTATTGAATAGACAGTTGTTGTTAACTCTCTGTGATGCATACACTAGAATGACAGTTGCTCCATTGGAGAATAAACTGTATATGAAGGGTGAGAATCTCACTAAAGCAACACTCTACACAATTGCATATTTCTATAAGATAATCGATGCTAAAGAATTGTCACATAGATCAATACCTTACAAGAAGTTCATAACTGAAAAAATTGACGAATCATTGTTTGAACAGATTGTGAATGATGTTAACAATATGCCCGATTCATCGTTCATGAGTTATCTCGATTTGATAATTAAGATTAACCCAGTTAGATACAAGGATTTGAAAACTATGTATATGACTCATTTCGTTTCTACCTGTGGTACATCACTTGTGTTTGCATTGGAAAATCTCGGTTATCTGTTCTTGTTGATAACATCGGCTAATTACAAAACTCCTGTCACTTCATATAATATCAACAGATACGTCGGTATTAATGTAAAGAAAGCTTTGACAATGATGGCATCAATTAATTTCTAATGATAGGAGGGATGAATTATGCCACCCGAATCTAAAGATAATGTGAATGCGGGTGTAATCACTCCCCGTGATCATTTTGTCGAAAATCGAGGTAATGCAATAAATGCACCTATTACGACTCGAATTTATGATAATGATAATATATTATCACCAGAGGATCATTTCATTCGTGATGTCAATGATCAGAGTACTAAGGATATGCCGGTATCCAAAAATGGTAAAGCAGTATTTTCTG
>JAFVPU010000119.1 GCA_017505165.1 Clostridia bacterium | reverse complement strand
TGTACTTTATCTCGATCCAGAGCTCCCCAGGCTGCGGTTTCTTTGAAGCAAGCAGATCATTCTTGTACACAGAGCTCAAGTCTGTTCTGACGTCATAAAGAACCGGGATCTCTTCTCCGCAAGCTTTCACGCAACTGAAGCAGAAGACGTCCTTCTTTGTCTCTTTAGCAACTTCCTTGGCTTCCTTCAAATCGCCAATCATCATGACTTTTGTGTTGTTGTTTCCCATTTCTTTCACCTTTCCAATGTTTTGTGATTTTGATACGTTTTGAGTTCCCTTTTATATCACAAATTAGGGTTAGAAAAATGAACGAATCTATTTGTGTTATTTGAAAGGTGTTATTGAAAACAAAAAAGGGTTCAAAGGAAATAAAATTATTCGTCTCTGAATTTAGCTGTAAAAAGATAATCCATGAATGGTTTGAACAATTCATCATATTGCTGTGGTCCAACTGAATTCATCAAGAACTCCACGAATCTTTCACCATCTTTTCTTGTTCCGAACTTCACCAAGCACATTGCAAATATGAATTCTGAACCGTATAATCCTCTGGGTTCTGGATAGATCGATTCATCATTAATCGCTATCACCTCCTCTTGATAGAAACGCTCAAATGAAAGAGGAGTTCCATCCGTGAAAACTGGATGAACTTTCTCATACAAATGATGATGGAAGTCCTTCAGTATCACTTTGAATTCCTCAAATTCATCAAGAATTGTTTTCTCGTCCATGTCGTGTGAGAATGTTGCTATGACATCGAGCAAATTGAACTTGATCCTTGCGCAAACATTCTTGTAAACGACATCATGGTGAATCAATCGATCTTGATCAATGACGAATTTGGGATTGCCAATGATGTCAAATAACAACCCAACTTTCGCATCCATGATGATGGCATATCCAAATGCATAATAAATGCTTTTGAATGAGTGAGCCATCCGTCTTGCTGTCTCGAGCGATCCGTAAAAGAGCGTTCTTCCGTTGACTGAAGTTCTCATTTCTGTGTGATGTTTTGTGAAGTTAACATTTTCAGTTTCATCTTTAAAAGGGTTACGGAAATGTGTTATTGAAAATGTGTTATTTAAAACAAAATAGGGTTCAAAGAAAATAAAATTACTGGAATGTATCGTAAGTGCTTTCGAGTTGATCAAAGAATGCTGAGAAGTGACGCTCAAACAGCACTGATCCAAACTGTTGTCCCAAATACTCCCTGAACTGCAGCAAGTCATTTCTTGAACCAAACATGAGGAACATCATTGCTGCGGAGTACATTGAGCCATAGATCCCTTTCACGGCTTCATTGAGTGGATCTTCGATGATGACAAGTCGCTCCTCAAGATATGTCTGGAACGAAACTGATCTGCCGTTGGGGTATTTCGGTCTTTTTTCTTGATAAACTTGCAAGTGGTATTTCTTGAGAAGAAACACGACTCTCGTGAATCGATCCATGAAATTATCAACATCATTGATGGGACCAAACTTCATTGCGATCTCGATCAGATTCACCTTCTTTGTGATACAGACTCTAGTGTGATCATCATCGATTTTTCCAAGCGCGACACGAGTGTATAACTTGCTGCTGTCGCCGATGACCTCCAGAAGAACTTGAATTTCCTGTCCACAAATCTCTTCCACAGCGAAAGTATAGTAGTTCTTCTTCGATAAACGAGCTAATTTTTTGATCCAATTGATTGGTCCATATAAGAGAGTTCTGCCGTTGATGATAGTTGCCATTTCTTTTCGTGTTTTGTGATGTGAAATTTGTAGTTCTTTTTTGAAATGTGTTTTGGGAAAATGTGTTATTCAAAAATGAACGAATCAAAAAAGTGTTATACAAAACAAAATAGGGTTCAAAGAAAATAAAATTATTCTCCTCTGAATTTTGCTTTCGAAAGTTGATCAAAGAAGACTTCGAAATTGTTCTCGTACAACGTTGGTCCATAATACTGTTTCACGTAAATGCGAAACTCCTCAAAATCTTCTCTTCTACCAAACATGAAAAAGCACATTGCTGCTGCATACTCAGAACCATAAATTCCTGTGACAAAATCATGCATTGGATCTTGAATTCTGACGACTTCTTCAGAGAGAAATTGTTGGAAAGTTGCAGTTTGACCATTGGGCAATTTGGGTTTCAACGCTGAGTACAAATCCATGTGAAAATCACGCAAAACAACGACGAATGATTTGAATTGACCTTTGAATTCTTTCAAATCTGTTTCTGGACTGAATTTCATTGCAATGTCAACCAAATTGTATCGTTTTGTTGTCCAAACGCCTTTGAAATACTCATCAAATTCCCCAATTGCAACTCGTTGATACAATTTGCTACTGTCTCCAATGATGTCATAAAGAATCCCAAGTTCCTTTCCACTGATCTTGTCCTCTGCAAACGTGTAGAAGTTCTTCTGCAAATTGTGAGCTGAAAGCTTTGTCATATTGAGATTTCCAAAGCGAAGTTCTCTTCCGTTAACAGTGAGTGTCATTTCTTTCGTGTGCTGTGATGAAATTGAAGTTATTTTTGAACTTGAAATACTGTTTTTTGGAAATTGTGTTATTCATACGTCTGACGTTTCAATTCCGTATTCGATCAAACTTCAAAAGTAAACTAAAAATAAAGCAAAAAGAAGGAAATAGAATTAGTCCTCGTTCTTTTGATTTTTCTTCGATTTCTCGATTTGATCCCTTACCATCCGTTTCAATTCATGATCCTTTCCATCTGCAGAGAACTTCGACAACAACACCCTGTAACAATCTCCACAATCTTCATCAAAGACTGCTGTTGGATGATAATCAGTTCTCAACCAATTGCCAAATTGAATGAATTGATCTTTTGTTCCGAAAACACAAACTGCCATCATGGCGATTTCATCAGTTGAATAAATTCCATTGTGGAATTGTCCATAACTCTCATCAGTGATTTCAATGAGATGATCCATGACAAACTTTCTGAAAGGAACTTCATTTCCATTGATATATCTTGGATTTTCTGCCACATATTCTGCTCTGAACATTGACGTAGCAAGAACGAAAAACTCATTCATCCAAACGTCATCCACCGTTCCATCTGTGAGACCGATCATGATGTCCAAAATGTTCAAAAAGAATCTTGATAAACATCCCTCATTGCTGTTATCCAATTCCACTGATCCTCCATCATTGTAAATGTCATTTGAATTTCCAACGAGTTCGACCATTCGACACATGTCAAATATTGGTGTTCTGACTGGATACATGACGTAGAAGTTCTGTTTTCCATCTCTCGCAGCTTCAAACACATCAGCTGGATTGCCATAATAACACTTGTGATCGTTTGTAACAAAAAGCTTCTCGTAATTGATTTTCTTCATTTCAATTGGGTCTGGTTGTTTCATTTTCAGATTTTGAAAAATTTAAATATTAAAAGAATGTGTTTTTGATTCCGGATTTGTGATGACTTTTAGAAAATGCTGATTTCTGAATTCAGTCAATCCGGAATAGAAAAACATTTAAAAAGAACTTTAAATCGAAAATGGAATACGTCAAAACAAATTCAAATGAATACAGATTTCTCAGCATTTTACTTGAGATCATTGGAATTGCTTACAGGTAAGACATTCACGAAAATCACTGTGAGTTTGTCTCCAATTCCACCATTATGTAAGAGTATGGATTTGTACAATGGAGGATATTTGAAAGAAATCGTTGATATTTGTCATTTGCCTTGTTTGACATCTTTGTTCATTCCAAATGGTGTGACTTCAATTAGAAATATTTATGATTGTGGGAAATTGGAATCATTGTATCTTCCTGCTTCACTTCAACGAATTGGACGTATTTACAATTGTACAAGCTTGAAAACAATCCGTTTCGGAAACTTGATCGAAAGCTGTGTGCAGATCAAATGCGAAAATTTGACTCGTTTGGAAATCGGTGGAATGATGTCAATTGGAGATTTGCATTATGGACAAATGTGGTATTTACATTTACCAACAACAATCACTCGAATTGGAAGTATTTATGGACCCAAATTGACGGCAGTTATTTTACCAGATTCATTGCAACACATTGGAAATATTTATTGTGTTGGAGAAACGTTCAAAATTCCAACTTCTGTGACGTATATCGGTTGTATGATGTGTCCAAATTTGACGAATTTGATCATTCCAGACAACGTTCAATTCTTTGGTGGTTTATTCAAATGTAGTAAAATCAAAAATCTCGTTCTTCCAAATTCAATTCAAGCATCTCCAACATTCGATAATTGCACATCTTTGACGTCAATTGTTTTCGGTAGTAGAATCACAAGACTTTACAGAGAATCAATTATCAATTGTACGAATTTGACTTACATTTGTGGAGCTCATCGTCGATTAAGTGAACCACGTGGAGTTAATCAGCCAAGATGTTATGACAAATTGAGAAAACCAGTTCCATTGATCAATCCGTTCAAAAATGATCTTTATCGCAATTATTTGGAAAGAGATGGAGTTGATTTGGATGCTTTGATTCGTGATATAAATGCGAAAATTGGTGATAATGACACGTTGTATGAGTTGTTTGATATGGCGTACAAATTGACTTATCAAGCGTATATGTTGGGAGCAGATGATGAAATAATTTTAGAATTCTTACAGCTTCTAGAAAAGGGTCGAATGTTCTATGATGACTAGAGACCTTTAATTAGAATTCTTTTTCTGACGTTTGACTTTTTATTTCGTTTTGATTCCGTATTGTTTTGATATAAATAGGAACTGAAAATGAATAGATTTCAAATCAACAATGTACAGACGAAACAATTACATTGATACCGTTTATAGACTCAATAGAGAACAACCAAATGCGACCAAAGTGAAATTGAGTGTATGGGGTGATTTTTACTATCTGTCTGATAGTTTTTATACTGCAATAGATTTGGATAATGGAGGAAAACTCAAAGAAATTGAAGCAATTACTGGGTATCACAAAGTGAAGAGTATCTTTATTCCGAATGGGGTAACAAAAATTGGCAGTTTACATGCATTAACACTTCTACCACATTTGTCATTCCCAGGTACACTCAAAGAACTTGGAAGTATTTCTTTTTGCAATCAATTGAAAAGTCTTTCTTTCTATGGTGAAGTTGAAAGATGTGGAACGATTGGATGCGTCAATTTGACAAATTTGCACTTAGGATCAATGAGGTGTTTGGAACAATTGCATGGAGGAAAGTTGTCGTCTTTGAAAATTCCTGATTCAATGACATATCTTGGTGGAATTCATGGTTCAACATGTTTGAGATCACTTCATTTGGGAACATCCTTGAAACACATTGGAAGTGTTAGTGGAAATATGATTTCCTTTCTAATACCATCAACTGTTACTCATCTTGGATTACTATCATCTCCTGAACTGACTTCGTTGATTATTCCGAGTTCAGTTCAAATATTCAATGGTCTTTATGGATGTGATAGACTCAACTCAATTGTAATACCAAATTCAATTACATGTTTTGGTTCAATTAGAAATTGTTCTTCATTGACGTCGATTACAATTGGGAAAAGGATTCAGAATTTTCGAAAAGAAAGCATTTATGAATGTTCACCACTTTTGAAAATTCAATCACCCAATCCAATTCAAGGAGAAATTAGAATATCACAGCAATTACATTTGGGAAATCATGAAATGAATGAACGTCTGAAGGAGCTTGAAGAGATATATAACATCGGGTGTGTTGGAAAGGATCAACGAC
>JAFVPU010000118.1 GCA_017505165.1 Clostridia bacterium | reverse complement strand
TGGTGAAGCTGTATTCCTTACCGATAAAGCTATTGATTTCATTAAGATGGCTTTCAGAGCAGTAACACAGATTAATCCTATTTCAATGGTTAATGCTATACTTTCATCAGCCTATGATAGGAAGGTTGATAAGTTTAATGAAGTATCACAACTTTATGAGGCAACCAAAGAAGCATATTCAGAATATCTCAAACTGCCTGATGCACAGCGTAAAGCTAAGATTGAGAGTAAGTATCAAAAGAACATTGAGAAATACAATATCAAGATGGACAATCTATGGGCTGCTATTGAGCATTATGATCAGAGAGCTATTGCTGAAGCTAATAGCAAATCATCTACTCCAAGTAAACCAAATAAACCTTCAAAACCCAGTACACCTAGTGGTGGTAATACTGGTGATGATGGTGATATCGATTTCTAAGCAATACATGACGTGGTGGGCTCAAAGCCCACCACTCATTCGTTTTATATTTAAACACAAGCTACATATGTATATAATTTAGGTGATATCATATATAATCTCAAATGAAAGGAGTTGTATGACTAGTGGGTCTTATTGATATAATTGACGATGTTACATACCTGATGTTCTGGTATTATATAAACTACATGGATAGTATACCAAATATATACAGGTATGAAAGGTATGAAAAACTTTATACTGGGTTAGTAAATATTCCTGATGCGTATAATAAAGAAACATTTATAATCGTTAAGAATGAAATAATCAAAGAGTTTAGTAAGCGATACAATGTTAAATCAGAATTGTCAGATGTTGTTTTCTTTCCAAATAGATTGTTTTATAAATTTGAATATACTGGTAACATGAATGAAATGAAAAATAACATAAAGGCATACGTACAAGAACAGATTACTACTATTTATAATGTGACCGACACCATACTATCTCTGAATGTTGTACCATTTGAGGGTTTGGATATAACTCATTCATTCATATTTAATCTTATAGATTTTTATATCAATTAGATGATTCATTGTATATGGGGTATGAATAAATGTATTGTCGTAACATTATTCTCAATCTTTGTGGAAGGGAGATAAACGAGATGAACTACTCTATTCGTATATTGGATAAACACGATAAACTTATTGGTGAACAAATGTCAGTTACTCCATCTGACATTTTGAAATATATAAATAAAGGATACCAAGTTATTGATATGACAACAGGTCAACATATTGATGAAGCGACAGTAAACCAAACCATTGGTGTGTCTGATGGTCTAGTGAGCGTCAGCTAATAAATCAATAACTGTTAAGTCACCCATATACAATGAATGATGAATATTCAATTATTTAACATATATATCATTAATCTGGTTATGAGAATATTATTATTCTTATAATATAAAATTTTAAGGAGGGTCATTATTATGGCTACAAACAAAGGTTTTTCAATCGCATCATGGGTTGCATACGGTAATGCGTGTATCAACAACGCTACAGGTACAACCCCAGACATTCAGACTGCTTTTAAGGGTGATCTGAAGAAAGCTATTGCACATGCTGGATATCCCAACAAGGATGAAATCGGTATAATCGACGAGATCAATGATTTTGATATGTCGGGTACTCTTTCAGCTATTCCCGAAGTTGTATCTGGTTACATGTCAAAAGAGCAGAGAGCTTTCGATATTCCTGCTGCTGATGATAACACATGTGCTGCATCAATCAAGGTTGTTGAGGTTCCCGAGACAACAAAAACTGGAACTATCAGCTTTGGTGCAAATAAGGGACAGACTTATGAATCAACAGTGGGTGCTCACGAAGAGCTCAAGGTTAAAAACAGAAGAGATCCTTTTAAGAAATAACATAATGAGATAAAGAACAAAGAAGATTAAAAGGCGGGAGATATCTCCCGCCAATAAATTATATCATTTTGAGGAGTTGATCTCAATGAATTCAATCAGTAATATTACTGATATTAAGGACATGATCGATGATAAAGTAGATCATAAAACAGCAGGAATGAAGAAATCATATGATACTATAATCAGCATGTTACTCGCAATGGATGGTTCTCTCATACGATTTATTGATAGACCCAGTAGAAAACAATGTATGATAGCAATCCATCAGTCTGATGGTAGTAACATCAAACATATTAAGTATCCAACATTTAAAATGTGGAAAGAATCATTACATCGTGATCCACAGAATATACGGCTTATCAATGGTAAAATGATGAATGAACAGACTGTCGTCGACCTATTCAAGATAGCAATCAAGAAAGACGTTGGATGTATACAGTACGCATATGAGTTCCTTAAAGATTCCGATGCATCATTATACATTGATCTTGTTCAACATGCTATAGATATCCATAAGGAGGCATGGTATTGTTGTGAGTATATAACACCCGATCAATGTTTCAAATTAATTCAGAAAGGTGCACATCCAGAATGCTGTACAAAAGTCAAACACAAGTCAAATGAATTCTATAAAGCATTAATAGAGTTTGAACCGAGAGCTATTGCTTATATACCTCAATCGGACAGTTTATGTCTATCTGCTGTAGAAAAGGATCCATATTGTCTATTGTATGTTAACCCTGAACATTTAACAACGGATGTATGTAAAGCCGCGGCATGTAGACCAGTAATGTTCCAGTATATTCCTGAATACAAACTGACACCTGATATATGTAAACAATATTTGTCTGTATCTGATTTTGGAATATCAGAAATACCTTCCGAACTATTAGATGATGATCTGTGTGAATACTATATCAAGAAATGTGAAACAAAGCACTGGAATTACCTTAAGAAGTATGTGAAGAATAAGCATCTCAGGATCAAGACAATGAAAATACTAAAATCTCTTGGTAAATGGAAAGTAGTCTATCCGCGTGAGGATAAAACAGAGATGACAGATGATGAGAAATGGGCACAGCATTTTACGTCAACAGAAGAAGAATAAGAATATGTCAGGGGCATTTAGCCCCTGACTATAATATTCTTTTTTATTCTGTGTATAGACGTTGTAGTGCTTTAGGAATACCGTTTTCATCAAACATGTTTGATGGTGTGGTATTTCTTGTACCTGATCCACCTGTTGGTTTAGGTTTATCATCATTGTCATCCATCTTCTCAATGATCTCTTCAAGTAATTCTTCAACCCTTCTTGCTCGAACGTTGTAAGTATTACTTAATATCATCTTGAGTCTTTCATCGTTCTTTCCTTCATCATAAGTAATATAACGATTAACAATGATTGGTTGATTGTTTCCATCTGATTCAGGTATCGATGTATCGATCAATGATGTATCGAATGTATCATTGAATCTGTTTGTGTTTAACAAATCATCCAATGTGTATTCGTCACCTGAACCCATGAGATCCTGTAGATGTTCCTTACTATATCCTTCACGTGATACAAGTGTTGAGTTACCTTGTTTAACAGTAAACGTTCCATCATTGTTGTCTATGAAAGCATCTAAGTTAGAAGCATTTGTAGCATCAATCAGATCCTGTGATGGATCCATGTTCTTATAACGATTATAGAATTCATTAGCAAATTGCTGACGTTCACGTAAATATGCATATTTTCCATTTGACGAATGTCCCTCATATATGTTGAGAACTTTTTCAGCAGCAGCCGCTGGACTACCGGCTTGATTAGCTTTAGTTAGTGCAGAACCAAGATATGAGTTCAGTGTGACTTCATCCTTCCATAATGAAAGTTGTGTACCCAAATCATTCCATTGTGTTCCCATCTCTTTAGCCTTTTTGGCGAGAGCTTTTGTTCTATCTCCGGTCCACTGTGCTAGACCGACACCGGGATAATAGTTTGTTCCATCCGGGCAGTATGTTGAATGATCAAGACCAGCCCAACCTCCATAATACTTAGGAACCATCTCCTTAACATATTCATTCATTGCTTTCTGGGATTTGAACGCGTTGAGAACTCTTGTCGAATTTATACCACCCATAGACCTATCACCTTCAAGTCTACTTGGATTGTTACCTGATTCCCATTCCCATGCACCCATAAATCCAGAAGCACCTATCTTGTTAGCACCATTTGAAATAAGATACCTGAATATCTTATCTTCATCTGATCCATTACCAAGATTTGAACTACTAGAATTTGTCGGAGGTGTGTAAACACTGAAGAATTCGATCGGGTTAACTTTACTTCCAGCAGTATTTCTTATATCATAATGCAAGTGATGTCCGAATGAATGACCTGTATCACCCATGAATCCCATGAGTGTTTTACCACCAATAACATTATCACCTATACTTACCGCAGGTGTCGAGTTGTGCATGTGTAGATATCTATGTTTATTTCCAGCAACGTCCTTCCATTCTACATAGTTACCTCCACCACCATTATCACCCATACCGCCACGATCTCTTGTTATACCACCAGCAACGTATGTTACTACACCATCTGTGGTCGCATACAATGGTTTATCATTAGAACTACTGCCTGATGCCTGTATATCAATACCATCATGACTATCACCCGATGTTCCAGATCCCATGCTATCGGGATTACTTCTAAATCTAAAGAAGTTACCATTGCTAGACCATGCAGGTACACCTATTGTATTCTTGAAGAATTCATGAAGAGGTGATTCAGTTGTTTCACCTGGATTTGTGCTTCTTACATTGGGTTTGGTTATTGTTACCTCATATGGTGTAGCGAGTACAACACCATCCTTAGATGATATAGTTCCACCCGAACCACCTGATGAACCATTAGAACCGCTACTGAGAAGTGATTGTTCGAATAATTGAGCGATATTTTCAGTAAATGTTTTGACATTTTCAGCTCTATCAGTGAAGTACTTTTTAGCCTTTTCGTTTGAAGCTATTAGTAAGAATTTGTTTTTAACCTTTTGCCAACGACTCTCGTACTCTTCATCTGTTTCGCCTGGGTCTCCAGCAACACGAGGATTCTCGGTTTCAAATAACTTCTTAGCATCTTCCTCGAGTGTAGCTTTTTCTTCATCTGAAAGAACAGACTTATTCTGTTCGATTTGAGCCATCGTCTCCTCTTGTTCGAGTATTGCGGACGCATCACCCTCATCGAGTTCAAATATACTGAGAATCTTATTAGCGAGATTCTTTAGGTCAGATAACGCTGTCTTAGTATCATCATTAATTATAGAATCAATATCAGCTATGTTACTGAGATCCATTGAAGATTTAACATCAGCTATTTGTGACTTGGCTTCTTCCAGATTATCATCACCTGAACCATATAGTCCAAGTGAACTACCCCTAGCAATAGAGTTTAATGAACGTTTGGTAGTTTTACCGGTTAATGGATTAGATACATATCCGTTACCCTGACCATCCGAACCAATTACATTCATGAAGTGATTATTTCCCTTACGTGTACCGTAAGCCGGACCACTACCAAATACTGTAATCGGATTATGTGGTGAAGCAGATCTAAGTGAAGATTCTGTAACTCCACCTGCATACATACCCATACCCATTGAGTTTCCAGTATTAATGAATCCATTTACTGATGTACCCATACTAGGATCATAAGCTCCTGTTCGAGCCATACCCTTAGCAAGTTGAGCTGGGTTAACACGTGAACCAGTTCTGCGAGCATAAGCTTCAGCCAATGCAACAGGACCACATCCACGCTTACTCATGTTCATGAATGAACCGAATGATTTCTGTGATACATCACCTGAACCATATATGTCATCATATGAACTGTAATAGAATATTCCTTGATTGTCGAGAATAGATGTTTGTCCACTTATAGGTTGTTGATATCTTTCCTCTGTAAGAGGACCACTCGTATATTCGGTATACGTACTGGTCGTTTGTCTCTTTGCATATTCCACAAGATCCTTAGACGGCGTACTAGGCGGTGTGTCAGCAGTAAAGTCACCCGAAGACATGGCTTGACTTATCTTAGCCTTACCTTCTTCTACTAGTTGTTTACCGGTATCACTGAATCCGAGACTGACTGCTGATAACAACATGCCAGCAGCATACATGAGTCCACCATATACCGCATCACCAACATTGCTTATCTTATCGATTGTTGGTAATAGACGAGTCTTCATCTTAGCGACAAATGGTAACATACCCTTCTTAGTTGCATCCTCATCAAATTCAATGTGTTCGTTGACTTTCTTGTTTTGTTCAAGATTTTGCTTGTAGTCCATCTTCAAATATTCAAGCATCTCACTGAGGATTTTCTCATTATCGAGAATATCTCCGGATCTCACCTTTTCGATAAGAGCATCATATGAATAGCCCGTTACATTAGCATACGATTTCAAAGATTCTTGGAATTTTGAACTATCTGCTAGTTTAGCCATATCAATGTGATGTAATCCGTACTTTTTAGCAACTTCGAGTCTGCTAAGTTTTGATTCACTACCCGTGTTAGCGGTGTCTTCATTTTCATCGGATGTATCTTTACCACCCATCGCATCAGTGATTTTGTTTATTATAGGACCGAGTGCTGATTTAAACAGATTACCTGCTTCCTTCATTGTCTCGGAACCTGATTCTTTAACACTCTCACCGAACTTAACTATGGAATTGCCTTTCTTCTTGGAAATTGCACCAACGACTTTACCAAGACCTGAAGTGATTGAACCACCCAACCATAGTATTCCACCAAGTAATCCAGTTACTGCACCAGCTACTATTTGAACAGTTGGTACAATTACTGTTTCGATTAGTCCATTGAGACCTTTGATAAGTGGTGATATTATGGTTGTAACAGCTTTGATTACTGGTGTTAATGCTGGTAACAAACTCATTGTAGCACTTGCTACTGTTGTTACTAAAGGCATTAAGTCAGAAACCAGTCCACCGACTATTGATAGAATATTCGATATCATCGGAGCTATTTTCTTGAATAGCGGTCTCATAGTTTTGGTCAGTTCTTTGAATATTGAGTTGACAGGTTTAGCAATTATCTTGAGTGTGTTACTAGCTAATTTCATCAATGACTGCATTCCACTCATAGATGCTAAAGCTGGACCGAGTATCTTCAGTATGAAGCCACCGATCGATACCAGACCTCCGACACCTTTACCTATAGCACCTAATGCTTTACCTACCTTTGATCCAGTTTTCTCTGATCCGGATTTATCTCCCGATCCACCGATATCTGTTACCACTGGCTGTACATTGGTCTGTAGTGTTTGTGGTTGTTGTACCGTGTTGGGTACAACGTTAGCAGGATTTGTTCCTTTCGTATTAGCAACGCTAAAGCTAACTGAAGCACCACCAGGAATACCGACAGCCGGTCCGGAACCGTTCTTATCACCGGTTATCATATCCATCATGTCAAGCTTCTGTTTGACTCCCAT
>JAFVPU010000117.1 GCA_017505165.1 Clostridia bacterium | reverse complement strand
CTTACATTTAGAAACAAATCTAAGATCTACGGCGCTTTCACCAAATGATAATACAACTCTACCGGATTTGTTATAGATCATATTGTTTACTGTAGAAACAATAGTATCTAAAGATTCAGATAATTTGTATTTATCTTTTACATTGGTGATGTCATAAGATACTAATACCATATCAAATCTTCCGTTTTCAGTAATGTATTTGAAGTAAGAAGATTCATCAATTGCATCTTTTGCTTCTGTTTTCTTTGCTTTCTGATCATGAAGAATCTTATCTCCAATAGTAACAATGAACTCTGCAGCTTCTTGAGAATCAGAAATAAGATTATTCAATATAATCTTATTCATAGACTCTGTTGTATATTCATCATCGTCTTCGAATTCTCTTTCAGAATTATACTCATCTGTATAGAGGGTATTTTCATAATTCTTTAATCTTTCAATAGCATTCTCTAATGCATCTACATAATTCTGAATTTGTTTCTGCTTAGATTCGCTAGAGTAAGAATAAAGTTTATCCTCAGCTTTATCTTTCTCAGCTTCAAAATATTTAATAACTTTCTTCATTCTATCTTTCTCAAGATTAGATTTAAGGAAACTATTAAGAATAAGAGAAACTAATCCAGCAGGTACACTTACAGCTGTTGCTAAAAGGACACCGAAGTTTCTGACCCATTTGAAAATATCAGGGAGATCATCTACAACAAGTGCAGGATCTTTTGTAAAGATCTTATTGAGAACTTGTCTCATTTTACTATCAGATTTTTCTTCTTACATTTTATACTTATTCATCAAGCTCTGAATTTCAGATTCAGATGAAGTTGATTCGAGAATAGATAAAGGATTATCGTCTATAGATGATCCCTCACCCTCTGTCACATATTTTACTTTATCACATGCAGATTCTGATATAAATTCACATTTTTCAAGAATTCTCTTATAATGGAAATTAATATCTTCGAATGTATTTTCTTCTCTGGATAAGAAGTAATCAGTCACAGATTCAACAAGCTTCTGCTCGTTATATTTGACATCAAATCTATCGCACTGATAAATCATTTCTTCGATAACGATTTCCATTTTAGCGTGCGGTTTCATTGTATATGTATCGACCATTTCACACACAAGGAAAGTTATATCTTCAAGATCAATACACTTCTTTTCAAATAAAGAATCGAGTTTAAATCTCTTAGAGATCTTTTCATGATTATTAAGAACTCTATCGCAAAGAGTATATTCTTTTGCCGATTCTTTCATCATTTCAATATTTGTATCATTGATTTTGTATTTGCCAAGATCTGTTGAGAATTTAGCCATATCTGGAATATACGGAATGACAAATTCGTTAAAATATTTGGCAAGTTCGCCAAGCAGATCATCTTTACCACGATCGCACAAGCCTTCTAATAATGAGAGGCACATCTCGTAATTGCATTCGATATTCGATTTAGAGCTGCAAGCTTTAAAATATCGAAGCACGGCTTCTTTAATTTCGGAATTAGGATAATCATAGACAATAGATTGTCTAGCGCTTTCATACAGACCAGATACATTAGTTTTCTCTCTTGTATCTAATCTATAATTCTTACGCTTTTCTACAATAGACATACTGATAGGCTTGTTTACCATATTAATTGCCTCCTTATCGATAAGATGCATAATTAATATATAGTTCAAAACATGCCTTTTTAGGAGATAGTATTTAGAGGGGAATACAAAAAAAAAATAAAAGAAAAAGAATTCCGGTAGGGGAAAACCCTACCGGAATATTTAT
Organism: Clostridia bacterium; assembly: GCA_017505165.1. Taxonomy (GTDB): domain Bacteria; phylum Bacillota; class Clostridia; order Christensenellales; family UBA1242; genus Onthoplasma. The sequence goes on along the minus strand of JAFVPU010000117.1, from coordinate 961 downwards.
TTCATCTGAGTGTCCCTGATAGACAATACAGCTCTAGAATATTTTGTAGAGTTATACGGTTTACCAGTATTATATTGAGACAGAGCTTTAGATTCGTTAAAACCATTACGTCTAAGATGATCTGCCATCATATAAACACCACACTTGATAGACTGTTCTGGATCTAAGAAATCTGTGATGCCCAGTTCTCTTCTTAAGCGAGAATGATTGCATCTGTTAATTTGCGCAATACCATAATCATTTGTAGAAGATACAGTGCCAGATCTGAAATGTGACTCTTTCCAGAACTGAGCCATGATAGTTTTTTCATAGCCCTGAATACCAAATTCCTGACAGTATTTGTATACCATTTGCTGTAATACAGGGTCTGGTGTATATTCTCTGCCATTCTCTACGAAAGTCCAAATATGCATAGGACATTTTTCTGTAGATATGAACTCTGTATTTACATATGCTTTTTCATCATTGAAATTGATAGTTGCCCATTCTCCATTAATCTCAACAACTTTCACTTCGTCGTTAATTGCATATGTATGAAGAATATCAGATTCCATATTAGAATCTGATCTTACATTCAAGTTTACTTGAGCATAGTAGATATCAAAATCATTGATATCGAATTCTGGCTCAGTGTTCAGTACGATATGATGCACATATCCCGGACCTAAATTTCTACGTTTTCTGGTTCTTCTACTTCGAACGGAAACGCTTCAATAGTTTCAACAATAGCTGCAGTTTCATTAGCGCCATTTTCAGCATTAGACTGAATTGTGCTACACATTAAACACATTACAAAAACTATCATCCACGGTGCCATTAATAAAAATAATTTCTTCATAAGAATAAATATCTCCTTTACAAAATTTAATCTAAAGTGGGATCATTTTTATTTATTAATTTTCTCGTAATCAATTTCCGTATGTTATTCCCACTTTAAATTTAAACACTAAAAATCGGTAGG
>JAFVPU010000116.1 GCA_017505165.1 Clostridia bacterium | reverse complement strand
CGTTTGTTAATGCAACTATTTTTACATCAGCAATATTTGTAAGTTTGCTTAGTTGATTAACAATCATCAATTCACAATTATGTTTTGTTGCTGAATTTTTTGCAAGCGAAATCAAATTCTCGCTCGCATTATTATCCAGCATAATCAAATAGATATCTTTTTTATAGGACTTTATTGTACTTTGCCCTATCAATAACTGTTTGGATTTGTTTGCAAACCCAATATAACTAATTATTTTCTGCATATTCTCCTAATTTATCATACACTTCTTGTGTAATATTCATTTTGAATGCACGATTTAATAAACGTTTTTTCATCATCAATGAGAAGCATTGTTCATTTTTGCAAATATAACAACCCCTGCCTCCAAGTTTACCTTTTTCATCAATCAATATTTGATTGTCTATTTTAGCAATTCTCAACATTTCTTTTTGTTGGAAGTTGTTCCTACATGCAATACATTTTCTTTCAAATTTTGTATGCATATAACTCCTAGTCGTCTATATCATCAAAGAAGTCATCATCTAATATTATATTAGCACCTGTTGATTCTGTTGCAACAACATCACTTGATTTTGGAGCAGATACTGCAGATGTAGGTTTAACATCAATCTTATAACCAGTGAGTTTTGCAGCGAGACGAACGTTGTGTCCACCACGACCGATTGCAAGTGAAAGTTTATTTTCTGGAACAAGAACATTTGCGACTCCGGCTGCAGTGTCAACTGTGATTTCGCTCACTTCTGCTGGGCTTAAAGCTGCCACAATGTAGTCAGCAGGATTTTCGCTATAATTAATTATATCAATCTTTTCTCCGTTCAATTCATTCAATACACTGTTGATTCTTGCACCTTTGTTTCCGATACAAGCACCGATAGCATCAAGGTTTGCAACAGTTGAACTAACAGCAATCTTTGTTCTAAGTCCGGCTTCACGAACAATACCTACAATATTAACTTCTCCATTGTTAAGTTCTGGTACTTCCATTTCAAGCAACATACGAATGAAGTTTGCATGAGTACGAGAAACTTGAACAACAGCACCACGGAAGTCATCACGTATATGACGAACATAAACTTTGATTCTGTCGCCAGGTTTGAATGAATCGTTTGGCAACATATCTCTCTTTGTAAGCAATCCTTCAAGTGTTGTACCACCGATTTCAAGATATACATTTTCTCCATCGATACGCTTTACGTTGGCAATGATCAATTTACCTTCTTTCTCAGCAATATCTTTGTAGATTGATTGTTTTTCTATTTCTTTGATTTTTTGAGTGATAACTTGTTTTGCTGTTTGAACTGCGATACGATTGAAATCTTTTGTTGATTCTTCTTGCATAACTTGATCTCCTACCTTATAGCTATGCTTGATCATCTTTGCTTCTTCAAGACTGATTTCTTTCTCTTCATCTTCAACTTCAGATACAACTGTTCTGTATGAATAAATCTTGATTGTTCCTTTCTCTGGATTAAGCTTAACTTGAGCATTTTTTGCCATACCACTGTTTTTCTTATATGCAGCTGTCAACGCTTGGTCCAATGCAGAAATGAAAACTTCTTCATTTATTCCTTTTTCTGCTTCCAAATCTTTTAACGCTTCAAAAAAATCTTTACTAATCATTTTTATTTTTCTCCTATTTTAATAATGTTTTTGTTAAATTCTTCATACTTTTTTCAGTTACAGTAACTTTAGTTGGTCCTGTATGCTTTTGAACCATAACATATACTGGTTTTGCTGGTTCTTTACTTTCTTTTTCAATATGTTCTTTAAGTGATTGCAAATTTACATCATTATAGTTGTCTATTAACTTTTTAACTAATTTATCTGCCATAATTTCTCCTTAAAACTCTATATATGGTGTAATATATGCAATTTTGGCACGTAATATTGTGAAATTCTCTTTGCCATCATTAAATACAAATTCTGTTTCGTTGAAATTTTTCAATGTCGCAGAGAACTCTTTTCTCGCATCAATCTTGCGATATAATTTAACTTCTACTTTTTTATCAAGGTATTTCTTGAACTGCCAATCATATTTGAGAGGCTTGTCAAGGCCGTATGATGATACATCAAGAACGTATTGTTCATCTCCTGTCGGATTGAGATCATCAATGATCGGATCAATCATTCTGCTGACTTCCACACAGTCATCAATTGTGATTCCTGCTTCCTTGTCTATATAGACAACTAGATGCATTCCATCACTTTTTTTGGTATATTCTACTTCTACCAATTTGATATCTTTGTCAAACAAAGATTTGATGTTTTCTTGCACTAAATCTGCAACTTTCATAATACTCCTTTTTTATCTTACCCTAAAAAAGTAAGTTAGGACTGGCATTGCCAGTCCTAGTAATCGTTAATATATTAACATATATTAAAATAAATTGCAATAGTTTTACATCAATTTTATGAAAACTTTTGCTGTTGCAGTCGCATCATGGACCGCTCTATGAGCATTTTCGAGCGAAACAGACAACTTCTCTGCCACTGTACCAAGTTTATAATTCCTGAGTCCAGGTACCTTTTTTCTCGCCATCTCGAGCGTATCCATCAATGGATTATCAAAATTGTATGCAAACTTTCTGCCAGCCGTATATATAAATGACATATCAAATTGAACATTATGTCCTACTATTGTTGATCCATAACAGAATTTATAGAAATCTGGAAGCACATAATTGATTGTTGGAGCATCTTTCACCATGTCATTTGTTATACCTGTGAGTTCTGTGATTTCTTTTGAAATATGCTTGTTTGGATTGACAAAAGTTGAAAATAATTCAACAATCTTTCCATCAATAATTTTGCATGCACCAATTTCTATTATTTCATCATGCGCACCATCAAGTCCGGTTGTTTCAAGATCAAATACAACATAACTACCAGGAAAATTCTTTTCTTCATCAAAAACACTTGTTTGTTCAAAATCAACAAATTCTTCAGGGAATACAGTGTGATATTCTTCATTGACATGTTTGAATCCTGTTTTTATTTCTTCTCTTTCATATTCACAACGAGCTATGCTATTTGCAGTGAAATCAAGCCTGCCTTTGTAATCTTTGAATGATCCAAAGCAACAAACTTTCATTCCATCTTCAATCAATTCTCCCTTTTGCTCATCTGATTGTTTTGGAAAGATTGAACATCTCAAAAATTTGTTGTTATTAGCAATGGTGAATGTATAAAAATATTTCTCAATTTCCTTTGATTCACCATTCTTTGTGTAGGTTTTCTTGAAAGATCTTTTCTGCACTCCGCTCACTGTACCACAAACTGCAACATTCTCAATCTCTGTTTTTATCTTTGTGAAATCATTTGCCAAAGTATAATCATTTTTACCAATAATATTGGTAACTTCTGATAATTTATAAACAACTTTTTCTTCAGCCTCTTTTATGCTTGAATAAAATTCAGCAGTGTTTTGCATAACATTTTCATGACCAATTTCATCAGGTTTCTCTTGAAATTCAACTACAAAGTCAGCCAAGAAACTTTCGCTCAATTTGTTTGCAACAAGTTCTTCACGATTGAGATCATGAGCATATTTATATGCTGATGGTGAAAGTCTCAGTTTGATGTAAACCTTCATTGCATCTATTTCAACACTCACATCATCATATGTAAAATTCTTTGATATAGCTGGAAAAATATTGACAATTGTTGTATAAACATGATTTGCAATCGAGCGTTTATCTAATGGACATGAAGTAAAATCTAATTCAATTTTAACAAATGAGCCAATCACATCTTTGAGTTTATTTAATATTACTGTTTTATTTTCTTCATCTGGAGTGAAACTTGCAGGATTGTATAAAAAATTGGCAACGCACTTGTTTTCTTTTTCAATATACACTGCGTCCTTAAACTTCAATCCATAATATAATTTGTCTAAAACTTCCACTAAATTCATTTGTCTGATTGTAACAAAAAAGGTCGACATTGTCAACCTTTTATTGTGAATACAATCCAGACATCTTCTTCGAATACATGAGAAAAAGTGGATGATAGTTAAATACAATCCAGACATCTTTTTCGAATACATGAGAAAAGTGTTTGATTTTTAAACTTATCATATCAACATTTGCATAATATCAATCACTAACACAAATCCAAGCAATAGGATTAAACCCAAATTGTTGATCATATTAACAACTTCTTGCTTGATAGGTTTCTTCCTTATCCATTCGATACCGACAAACAACATTTGACATCCATCTAGTGCCGGTATTGGCAATAGATTAAATACAGCCAAATTAACTGCGATCAATGGTAGCCATACCATCAATGTTCCTTGAGCGGTTTGATCTGCCAAAATTTTAACTGTAGTAACAGGTCCTCCCAATGAGGTTAAAGATAATTTACCCGTGATGAGTTGACCGAATATTACGAACACTTTCCAAGCCCATTTGAACGTAAATGGAACACATTCACGAAGCGCTTCCCAGAACGTATATTTATAGGATTTGATAGAAAACTCTTCAGTCTTATCTTCACTCTCAAGCAATGTCCAACCAGCACATTCGCCTTTCTCGTCATAGAATACATTGACAAATCCAGACACGGTCATTTTTTCACCATCACGTTCTATCATAAATGTCTGATTCTCTTTGACCATGTAATAAACTTTGCCATCTTCAGTGAATGAGTATTCACTTTTCAAATCTTGTCCCGAATATTTGTCAAAATCATCTACGATCAATGTTGCAAAATATTTGTCTGAAACAAAATTTATTTTCTCATCACCAACTCCATAAATCACGTCTCCTTGTTGTAGATATCCATAATTTATTGAATCTTGATCGACATTCTTGACTTGCACATAGTCAAATCCTGATGTCAAAAGCAATATGAATGAAAAGATAATGGCACTTAATAAATTGAAAAACGCACCTGAAAATAAAACAATAAGTCTTTTCCATGGTTTTTGATTATTGAACGCTTCTGGATTTTTGTTTCCGTTCTCTCCTTCTCCTTCAAAGGCACAATAACCGCCTAAAGGGAATGCTCGAAGACTAATCAATTCTCCTGTTTTATTCTTCCTTTGCAAAATCTTTGGACCAAAACCAACACTAAATTCGTTGATTTTGAATTTCAATATTTTTCCCGCAATGTAATGACCCAATTCATGAATAAGGACCATAAGCAATAAAATAACAATGGCTATAATAATATAGCCAAATGTTTTAAATATTGAAGTTAAACTAAGTAAATTCGAAATCATGTTATTAATATTTATTTCCAATAATGTCAAAATATTACTACAATAATATTACAGCAATAATTACGTATATAAAAACGGTTTCCCAAATTGTTGAATCTATTCTATCAAGCATACCGCCATGACCTGGAAATAAATTTCCGCTGTCTTTGATATTGGCTTGGCGTTTTAAACTACTTTCAAATAAATCTCCAGCTTGTCCGATAGCAGATCCAATAAGACCAATCAATCCGAAATGCCACCATGACAAATCATACATATTGAGTATTGTTTGCAAACTTGTATTTGAAATCAAAAGATAAACTAACAATGCACCAATAGCACCACCAAACAAGCCACCAATACCACCACTAATAGTCTTGTTTGGACTGATTCTTGGAGCCATTTTTGGACCTTTGAATGTTCTTCCAACCAAATACGCCATAACATCTGTTGTGTAGGTAATAGCAAATATAAGTACAACAAAAGCAATTGAGAAATGCGGAATACCTGCATAGATATCACTATGATTGATACAGCACATTAAAATCAAAAATAATGATGGATACAAGCATGATATTGTTGTATTGAGTGCTGTTGAAAGATTATCCTTCGCACCATAATCCTTATTCTTGATCAACTCAACAATAAATGTGATAGCAAAATATATAAATAATCCCAAAATCTCAACAGAAACAAGGAGAGCAAAATCAAGATAATCAAGTATGAAAATCAATAAAATATAAGCAAACAATGGAAATATCATTGTCATACTTGAATTGACTTTTGTGCCTTTTTTGTTCATAATATTGCTCATTTCGCTGGCTGCGATAATTGCAATAATCAAAACAAATACATCAAAAATATAATCACCAATATTATGTGGCAACAACTTACCAACGATTGCCAAAGCGGTAACTAATAATATAAAAAATCCCGTTATAGTTCTCTGTTTCATAATTATCCTTTTATTGCCCCAAATCTTCTCTTTCTAGACATAAATACTTCTAATGCTTTCACCAAATCATTCTTACTAAAACTTGGCCATAAAGTTTCAGGATAATACCATTCACTATATGTAGATTGCCAAGGCATATAATTGCTTGAACGATTTTCACCTGATGTTCTGATAACAAAATCCAATGGCAACAATTCACTTGTGTATAAATGTTTTTCAAATTTCTCAACATCAATATCTGTCTCTTTCGAAGCAATGATTTCATTGACTGCTTTGAGAATTTCTTGTCTTCCACCATAGTTGATACATGGATTCAAAATGAAACCTGTCTTCTCATTTGTTAATTCCATTATTTCTTTTGCTTTTATTCTTGTTGATTCAGGAATTCTTGGATCATCCATATCTCCAGAAATTATAATTCGAACATCCTTATCAAGATATTTTTTCTTATAATCATCAAGCATATCACCAAAAAGTTTCATCAAATAATCAACTTCAGCTTTCGGTCTATTCCAATTCTCTGCAGAGAAACAATAAATCGAAAGATTCTTGATTCCCAATTCTTGAACATAACCTATATGTTTGTTCAAATTCTCAAATCCGGCCTTATGTCCCATACTTCTTGGAAGACCACGCTTTTTTGCCCATCTGCCATTACCATCTATAATAAATGCAATATGTTTTGGCATTCTGGCATCTTTCTTCAAGTCATTAAAATTCATTCTACACTTCCATTATTTCTGCAATTTTCTTTTCACACGCAACATCAGATTTATCAGTATATGAATCCAATGTCTTTTGAACATCTTTTTCAAGAGTCATATAATCGTCTTCACTAATCTCACTGTTCTTTTTCATATCTTTGAATATATCAAGACAATCACGACGAGAGTTTCTCATTGCTATTTTTGTTTCTTCAAGCAATTTCTTTGCATCTTTTGAATACTCACGTCTTCTTTCTTCAGTAAGCATAGGGAAACCAACACGAATAATCTTTCCATCATCACTGACTGATACACCCAAGTTTGCTGCTTCAATACCTGTTTTGATAGCTTTGAGCATACTTGCGTCCCATGGTGAAACAACAAGCATTCTTGCATCTTGCACCATAACATTTCCTGTTTGGAAAATCGGTGTCATAGTGCCATAATAATCGACCTTGATATTCTCAATAAGTTTTGGATTAGCACGCCCTACTCTTATCATCATAAGTTCATCAATCAAATGATTGAATTGTTTTTCTAAATTTTCCTCAAACTCCATAAGAGCCATATCTACGTTTTCGTTCATAAAATCTCCTAATAAAATATTATATATAAATTCTACAAGATTTCAAAAAAAATAGCAAGTATTTATACTCGCTATTTTCTATTTATTCAAAATTTAATATCTATGATATTATTTTGATTGAGCAGCAACTTCTGCAGCGAAATCGTCGTTACGTTTTTCAAGGCCTTCACCCATTTCCCAACGAACAAATTTCACAACATTAAATTTGTCCCCAATAACTTTTTCAATTGTCATTGAATCGTCTTTTACGAATGGTTGATTCATCAAGCAATTTTCTGTGTAGAATTTGCCAATTTTACCAAGAACGATTTTTTCCAAAATTTCTTTTGGTTTGTTTGCATTCTTTTCATCTTGTTGCATTTGAGCGAGCAAGATTTCTTTCTCTTTCTCAACTACACTTGCTGGAACTTCGCTTGAACGAACATAACTTGGTTTGCTTGCAGCAATTTGAAGAGCAACGTCATGAAGAATATCTTCACCAGCATTGAATGGATCAGCTTCAACCATAACACCAACTTTACCACCAAGGTGGATATAAGTTTCAATTTTTCCGTTTGTAGTGTAAATTTCAAATCTACGAATTGAAAGTTTTTCACCAATAACAACTGTTTGTTCTCCGATATATTCAGCAACTGTTTGATTACCAATCATGCAAGAATTGAGTGCTTCAACGTCAGCTGGTTTATTTTCCAAAACTGCTTTTGCAATAGTGTTTGCAAGAGCATGGAATTTTTCACCCTTTGACACGAAGTCTGATTCACAGTTAACTTCAAGCAATACTCCAGCATTGCCTTCAACATAAGATGTTACAACACCTTCTGCTGCGATACGGCTAGCTTTTTTAGCCGCCTTTGCGATACCACGTTCACGAAGGATTTCAACTGCCTTGTCAACATTACCTTCAGCTTCAACCAAGGCGTTTTTACAATCCATCATGCCTGCCCCTGTCATATCTCTTAAATTTGCTACATCTCTAGCTGTAATATTCATATATACTTTCTCCTTTTTGGTTTATTTATTCTTTGTCGCTTTTTTCTTCAGTTTTTGCGCTCTTGAGTCCTTCAGAAACCATAGCTTCCATAGAAACTTCTTCATCACTAGCTGTAAGGTCGTGAAGAATTTCGCCACCCTTAGCTTCCATGATTGCATCTGTCAAAGCAGATAAGATAAGCTTAACTGAACCGATAGCGTCATCATTTGCAGGAATTGCAACTGTTACGTCATCTGGATCGCTGTTTGTATCTACGATACCAACTGTAGGGATACCAAGACGTTTTGCTTCTTGAACTGCAATGTGTTCAGTGTGCGGATCTACCAAAATGATAAGTCCAGGAATACCTGTCATATCTTTGATACCAGCAAGGTTAGCAAACAACTTATCGCGTTCAGCTTTGAGTTTGATAACTTCCTTCTTTGGAAGAAGATCGAAGTCTCCCATAGCTTCCATATTGTTGAGTTTGTTCATTCTGTCGATTCTCTTTCTAATTGTTGTGAAGTTAGTAAGAGTACCACCCAACCAACGTGTGTTTACGTAGAACATATTTGAACGTTCTGCTTCCTGCTTAACAGCTTCTTGAGCTTGTTTCTTTGTACCAACAAAGAGTACATTAGCGCCTGCAAGCACTTTTTCTTTGATGAAAACGTATGCTTCATCAATTTTCTTTGAAGTGTCTTCAAGGTTCAAAATGTGAATATCATTTCTATCTGTGAAGATATACTTCTTCATCTTTGGATTCCATTTTCTAGTTTGATGACCAAAATGGCATCCTGCTTCTAATAATTGTTTCATTGAAATAACTGACATAAATTTTAATCCTCCTGTTTGTCTTCTTCCCTATCAATCATTTTACCACTAAACCTTTCGACCGGCAACAGACATGGCAATCCTGATAGGTGCTATTCATTGAACGAATTCAGTTTAGCACATAAAAAAATAAAAGTCAACTAGATTTGTAAAGTTTATTTACTTAACATTGACCAACTATATTGAATATTTTGTTAAACAAAAAGGAACAACCGTATAAGTTGTTTCCTTTCTATCTTTATTTACCTTCTTTCATCTTTTCGTAAATTTTGATTACTTTATCAATTATTTCTTCGTCGTTTACTACTTGAATCTCTTGATGTTCTTCGTCTATCTCAAACAAAACACCTTCACCTTCACTTACACCTACCATTGGTGTAATTGGTACCATAATGGTATAAAGCTTATCTGTGTCTTCAAGATAAAACACTCCGATTTGAGTAAACTCAATTGGCTTGTTGTTTTCATCCAACAATACTACATTATCAAAATTATTCTCATCCAAAATTTGTGCTATTGGGTTATTCACTTTTACTGATGATTTCTTTTCCATAAATTATCTCCTTTCATCCAAATAATCTTGCAATATAATTGACGCGGACACACTGTCAAGACGCTCTTTGCGTTTCTTCCAATCTCGCTCGGTTTCTTTGAGCATTTCTTCAGCCATTACAGACGACAATCGTTCATCAACAAAGACGATATTTATATCGTTCACTTTTTCTTGAAGATTAGACATAAATTCCCTTGTCAATTTTGCAATTTCTTGTTCTTCTCCCGCCATATTCATAGGTAAACCACAAACAATCTCATCAACATTGAATTCTTTTATCAATCCGACAAAATATTCAAGATCAACCTCAATATTTTTTCTATGATAAGTCTTGTGCGGTGATGCCAAAAACTTGGTATCATCACTAAAAGCGCCGAACTCGCTTGCCAAACTCGGTAAGAACGAGACAGTCTCTCTGGATGTCCTTATGCGCATCTGTAAGGTCCTTGAATG
>JAFVPU010000115.1 GCA_017505165.1 Clostridia bacterium | reverse complement strand
TAAATGTACATCCTAAATAATTTCGATCACAGAAATTGATATAAGAGTTATATGCTTCTTCTCTTGAAATGGTTGGTTGTTCATAAACACGTTTGTAAGTCTTCAAATATGTTAACAAATATCCAGTATCTCTACAATCATATTTTATGTTGAAGTCAAATTCAGACCTAAATAAATTTATTATATCAATATCTTTATCAATAGGCTTTGTTTCATCTATCGTTGCTATAATAGATGATTTTCGAAAATCATTTCCTTTTATAGAATAAATTAACATGGGATAGTCACCATAATAATTTTTTTCATCTTTGATCGTTTTTAAAGTCGCAATTTCTTCAATCGAATCACCAGGTGTTTGATATTCATTAATAATGCTAAACACATATTTTATTTTTTCCAATATTGGATCACTTTTACAAAATATATAAAAAGCCATATAATATTCATATTCATGCTTAATAATTAAAGTGTTTGTATCTTTCAATATTTTAACAGCTCTGTCTACTATATCTTTTGATATTTTTGAAGTTGGTTTATCAACGACAAACTGAACAGCATTAACATTGCTTTCTTCGACATTCATTTTTATATAATCACACAATATATTGTTATTAAGATATTCCTTACTAAATAATTTAAGAAGTTCTGATGCTGCTACAGTTTCCATTTTAATTATGGGTATAAAAAACTGTGCCAACTTGAGTAAGCCGTTTATTACAGAATAAGCTGCTTATTAAGAGAAGTTCTCACTGCGAACAGACATTTCTTGAACTCCCTATCGAGAATCGATCAAAATTAGATCACTCTAGATTGATAAATTGATATTGGTTTTCCCTGATTTTTTTCAAAATTTATCAGGGAATATGAGCAACAAAGTTGCTCATCAACAAGGCATTTTTATAGATTCATCAACTTCATAAACTTGACAGTTTGGTAAATCATACCAACAGAACTAAGCTGATTATTACACTATAAGCTGATTATTAAGAGAAACTCTCACTACGAACAGACATTTCTTGAACTTGCTATGAAAGTTGATCAAAGTTAGATCGATCAACAGATCGATAAATGATATCAATATTTCCAATCTTTTTTCAAAAAATATCAGGGAAAGTTGAAATAGATAAGGTTAATCAACAACTCAAATTTGACTAACTCACCAACTTCATAGATTCAACCGTTTCATAAATCGTGCCAACTTGAGTAAGCTGATTTATACCGAATAAGCTGATTATTAAGAGAAGTTCTCATATGAAACAGACATTTCTGGAACTCTCCATGAAAGTCGATCCTCGTTAGATCAGTCTATAAATGGATAAATCAATTTCATTTTTCCCTGATAAATTTTGAAAAAAATCAGGGAAAACCAATATCTATAAAGTCGATCAACAGACCAATTTCATAAATCTCTCAATTTCATAAACTTGATAGTTTGATGAATCATACCAACATAACTAAGCTGTTTATTACAATATAAGCTGATTATTAAGAGAAACTCTCACTACGAACAGACATTTCTTGAACTTGCTATGAAAATTTGATCCTCGTTAGATTGGTCAATGTATCAATGAATCAATATTATTATTTCCAATCTTTTTTCAAAAAATATCAGGGAATATAAGCAACAAAGTTGCTCATCAATCTCTCAATTTCATAGTTCTATGAATTGTGACAAACTATCCACCCGATTTTCATAGAAACAGGTGATTATCATGATTCAACCGTTTCATAAATTATGCTAACTTGAGTAAGCTGTTTATTACAGCATAAGCTGATTATTAAGAGAATCTCTCACCTGGAACAGATATTTCTAGAACTCTCCATAAAAATTGATCCTCGTTAGTTTGGTCAATGAATCAATGAGTCAATATCCATATTTCCAATCTTTTTTCAATAAAAGTCAAGCAATGTCGACATAGATAACATTGATCAACAAACCAATTTATAGATTCATCAATTTCATAAACTTGATAGTTTGATGAATTGTGCCAACTTAAGCAAGCTGCTTATTACGATATAAGCTGATTATTATGGGAATCTCTCACTGCGGATAGGCATTTCTGGAACCTGCTATGAAAAATCAATCCTCGTTAAACCAGTCAATGAATTGATGAATCAATTTCATTATTTCCAATCTTTTTTCAAAAAATATCAGAGAATATGAGCAACGAAGTTGCTCATCAATCTCTCAATTTCATAGTTTATGAATTGTGCTAAACTAACCAACTGATTTTCATAGAAACAGGTGATTGTCATGGAGATTACCAATATTGGTTTTCTTGACTTTTTTCAAAAAATATCAGGGAAAGTTGAAATAGATTCAGAGCAACTCTGTTGCTCTGAGCAAACTATGTTTGCTCAGTTGTGCTGTATCAGTTTGTCCAAAAATTGGTCCATCACATCATCCACAGAGCTAGGCAAGCTAGCTCTGTCGACATTACCGGCTCTGGTAGAATCACTAGAGAGAGCTTTGCTCTCTCTGATTGCTCTGGCGACACCGTGATATAGACTATAAATTCCACAGGCATAGTTGTTATGTTGATAGGTTTTCATGTTATGAATTAGCTTGATTTTATAGCCATCTTTATTGGCTTCTTTTGATAAATTTTCGAACCAATCATCGAAGTGAGAAGTATAATTTTTGAAGCGATTGCAGAAGGGATTGCCAAAATCTCTTGTATGAAAGTCAGGTGGAATTTCGCCATTGTGATAAGGACCGATGTGTTGAGAGTCAAAATAGAGCAGAGCAACTTCGTTGCTCTGTATTTTTGTGACGAGGCTGACGAAATGTTGACCGGTCGATATTCGACTGCAAGTGTTGAAAATGAAATGAGTGAAAGGTGCTTGTTTGATGTAGGACCATTTTAAGTGGTCGACGTCGGGACTTGGTGATAGGCAGGGGCAATTGATCGAGTGATCGTCGTAGACTTCGAAATCGTCATATCTGAAACAACCTCCAAATCGGTACTGAACAATCTTCGATTGCTCCTGAGCAATTTTCAATTGCTCAGTATTGTACTCAAACTGTGTTAGAATTGCGGAGATGATGCGCGTGTCGAGCCATTCGCCGATAGAGATGTTAGTTCGTAATTTTTGGGTCGCTATAATAGCGACCCTGATAAAATCAAGGTCAGGGCTATCGGGGATAGCCCTTAATAGTTGTTTCAGATCATTGTGTTGTATCGATCTTGGGTTGTTGTTGATGGTGGCGGAGAGTTTTTTGAGAAGGGGTGTTTCTGGAGATTGAGAAAGAAGAGTTGATAGAATTTTTTTAAGTCTTTCAATTTCATGTTTGAAGAGACAGCTTGGTTGGCCTTCTCTGCCGATAGGACAGGAAGTAACTGCGTTACTTCCTTGAGCAATCGATGATTGCTCAAGAGCAACTGAGGGTTGCTCTTTAGTGCTCATTCGGGATAATTTCATAATCCCGATAAATGGGCAATGAAATTGCTCTGACAATGTCGACATAGATAAGATTGATCAACGGAGCAATCCTATTGCTCCGCCATTAAGAGATCTAAAAAAATCCAGAGCAATGCAGCACAACTCGGAACAATTCAGAGCAATAAGATTGCTCTGTGATAAATGAGTGCTAATGGCGAATTCGATTTATACATAATGATACGATGTTAATGAAGACCTATTAATGGTGACAGACTCATTTCTAGAACTTCCGCATTACAAAATTTAGTAATCAGAGCAATTCCATTGCTCTGTCAATTTCATTTTTTCCTGATAAATTTTGAAAAAAGACAAGCAATATTGACATAGATAGAGCCGATCAATAGACCAATTTCATGAACTCCAGAGCAACTCGGAACAACAAAGTTGTTCCGTCAACAATATATTAGTTTGGCGAATTAGAGTTTCATGAGCAAACTGCGTTTGCTCATTGAGTAACAAGAGTTGCTCTGAATTGCTCGGATTAGCACGGATCAACTTCGTTGCTCCGTCAATTTAACGAATGTGCTGATTTACGAATTCATTGGTTTGACGGAACACGGAGCAATTCCATTGCTCCGATCCGTTCGAGAATGGTCTTTCCGTCAGGCCCGATTTCGTTAGGATCGACGTTACCGAGCCGGATTTCTTCTTGAACTTTTCGTAGTATGATATCGATAATTTCATTTCTAAATTCATCAGGGAGGTCGCTAAGACTGGAAAGTGATAATGAGGAACTTCGTTCCTCATTGGAAGCAACTTCGTTGCTTCCTGATAATTCGTTAGAAGCAGGGTTGCTCATGGTAAATTAAAATTTGCCATGTTTAGCAAAAACATCAGCACAACACCGAGCAATTTATTGCTCGGCTCCATTAAGGGGAATAAAAAACTCAATGACGGGATAGTGAAACTGGCCAGAAAAAATCCGGAACAACATCGTTGCTCCGTGATGGTTTTCTTTTTTCATAGATCAACAAAAGTTATTCGACTAATGAAAAGCGTTTCTGTTTACTGCGATAATGAATTAAAAAATTTAAGATTACCTAATCATCATATTGAAACCTTATTATATGACAATTTTGGTTCAATTTCCAACAAGATTAATAAATTGCATAATATTTATCCAAGAATTGATGGTTGTGTGATGGAAGGTTTCATAACATTTGCTTATGGAAATAATGAATCTTTATCGATTCCATCAGATGATACTAAATTGCAAAATAATATCTTTGACTTATTAGAATTAATAATTAAATCTGAAACTAATTATTCAGCTCATTATATTAAATGTTTTAGAACCTTATTTATAAAATGTATTGACGCTCCTCAATTTCCATATTCTTTAGATAAATCTTTGGAATGCCCAAATGAATTTATTGCATTTTATATTGGAGCATATATAATTAAGCACTTTTATAAAGCGAAAGATATTTGGGATTCTGAAAAATGGAAACAATATATGACAGAGTTTATAAAAAATATAAAGGATATAAAAGATTATATTTTCTCAATTCCAAAATCATTTCCAATAAATCCACATTTTCAAGTTCATTGTGAATTTACTTATGAAGGTCACAGACTTGAGGGATATTGTGATATCGTATCGGATGATTGG
>JAFVPU010000114.1 GCA_017505165.1 Clostridia bacterium | reverse complement strand
GAGGGTTGCAAATTGGCAAAAACTTGTTTAAAAGACTTGGAAAAAGCCAAAGGAAAGATTATAATGATAAAGAAACAATTTGAAGAAAAGGATGATAAAGATGGAGAATAAACAATTTGTAAACGAAATTGCAGACATCAATACTGATTTTGCACAATGGTATACTGATGTAGTTATCAAAACTGATATGGTAGATTATGGACCAGTGAAAGGAACAATGGTTATCAAACCTTATGGCTATGCTGTATGGGAAAATATACAACAATATATGAACAAAGAATTCAAAAAGCGTGGAGTAAAGAATGCTTATTTTCCTATGCTTATTCCAGAGAGTTTCTTGAAGAAGGAAGCAGAGCACGTAGAAGGTTTTGCCCCAGAAGTAGCAGTTGTTACTCATGCCGGTGGTGAAGAATTAAGTGAAAAGCTGATCATTCGTCCTACAAGTGAAACTATCATTTGTGATATGTATTCAAAATGGATCAATTCTTATCGTGATTTGCCTATGGCAATGAATCAATGGTGTAATGTTTTGCGTTGGGAGAAAACAACTCGTCCTTTCCTTAGAACAAGCGAATTCTTGTGGCAAGAAGGACATACAGTGCAAGCCAGTCCAGCAGAAGCTGAAGCTGACACTCAAGAAATGCTCAAAGTTTATTCAGATTGCTTGAAAAACTTGCTTGCAATACCAACATTAACAGGCAGAAAGACAGAAAATGAAAAATTTGCTGGTGCTGTCGCTACATATGGTATGGAAGCAATCATGAAAGATGGAAAATGTCTTCAAGCAGGAACAACTCATGACTTAGGACAAAACTTTGCAAAAGCAAGTAACATCAAGTTCTTGAACAAAGAAGGTGTCCTTGAATATGGCTACTCAACAAGTTGGGGTGTGAGCACTCGTTTGATTGGTGCGCTTGTAATGGTACATGGTGATGAAAGAGGTCTCAGAATGCCTCCAAATGTTGCTCCAATTCAAGCTGTGATTATTCCAATTGCAAGCAAGAAAGAAGGCGTTTTGGAAAAATGTGAAGAAGTTAGAACATTACTTGAATCTGCTGACTTACGCATAGAATTAGACAATTCAAACAATACTCCAGGATGGAAGTTTAATGAATACGAGATGAAAGGTGTTCCTTTGCGTCTTGAAATAGGTCCAAGAGATATTGAAAATGGAGTGGCAACTGCTGTTCGTCGTGATACTCATGAAAAAGTTCAATTATCGCTAGATAATATCGTTGAAGAAGTAAAAAATCTTCTTGCTAATATTCAAGAAAATATGTACAAACAAGCGGTTGAAAATTTCAATGCAAGCTTGGTTGAAACAGACGATTTTGACACTATGGTAAAAGAAATCAACGATAAGAAAGTGGCTCTTTGTTATCACTGTGGTGATTCGGCTTGTGAAAAAGAAATCAAAGACAAAACAACAATTAAAACTCGAGTTATTCATTCATATGATAATAATCACAAATGTATATATTGTGAAAAGCCAAGTAAATATAGAGTTTATTTCGGAAAACAATATTAAAAAAGGGAGATTATCTCTCTTTTTTTCTTTGTTTTTATCAATTTTTAAATAATATTATTTAAAATTATTGAAAAATATAAAATTTATGCTATAATGAATTTGCATGTTTAATTTATTCAAAAAATTCAAACATATTCCGGAGAAGAATAAGATTATTTTTTATGGCAAGGTGGCATTTTTTAAAAACTTGCTATTTTTTGCTTTTAAAGTGATAGTTGGATTGCTTTTCAAATCTTGGTTCTTGATTGCAATTGCGATATTTGGTTTATTCATTGGTTATGTGAAAAATAATTGTGCTTATGGATTAAAGAAGAGCAAAGATAACATAAAAGATATTCACTTATACATCAAGGGCGGTGCTGTTTTGGCAACCTCTAGTTTGGTGTATTTGACATATTCAATATTACAAATTTATATTCCTTACAATGCTCATTATCATATGTCTATCGCTGTTATCATTACAGTATTTGCTGTATATAAGATATTGGCTTCT
>JAFVPU010000113.1 GCA_017505165.1 Clostridia bacterium | reverse complement strand
TTTAGACAACTCTTGTTCTTGTGTTCCATCAAATGAAACCGTGTTGAATGTCTCTTTCAATGTATTGTTGTAGTATGACTTTCCTACTACATTTGCTGATACATTCACTGCTCCACGCACATTTACTTGGAAGCCGTGCTTCGTATTAGCTTTTGTTCCGTTCATTAAAGCATAAGTTACTCCACCTACTATACCGAATAACAATACCAACAATGGTATGAGTCCCAATATAGTAGTGAGTTTTCTTCTACTCTTATTCCTCATATTTCCCCCTATTTTGTTGGTATAATTATAATTCTTTTTTTTTATATTTGTCAAATAAATATAACCTTTATCTTATGTTTTTATAGTTATGTTAAAATAAATTTTTTATAAAAAAAGGAACTTAACTGTTCCTTTTTTGTTTTTAATCAAAACTTTTTTCTGCCCAGTCTTTAAGAGATGAGTCAATCGCTTTATTTACTGCAGGTATTATATTTTCTGTAGAAATCTTTTCATCCATAATATCTTTGTATGTTTGAAGTAATGGAGCTTTGATTTTCATTGGATCGCTCAATTGTGAATTTCTTTTATCCATACGCACTTTCAATCCTGCAACTGCTTCTTTGCTTTCAACTGATACATAATTCAATTCTGGATTTATGGTTTTTTGTTTTACAACCTCTTTTCCATAATTCAAATTATGACTGACTGGATCATACAGTGTTGCATTATAGTCAGCAAGCAAAGCAAGGTGGGTTGCTGTTTCTGGTTTACATCCCATTCCTTTGAGATAGTTTTGAGTCTCGAATACACTTACACTCATGATATGACCTTTGAGCGTTGCATGGTTCGACTCCTCGCACATTCCACCAAGTGCAGAATAAACATTTTTGAAAGCACCACACAATTCACAGCCAATAACATCTGGCCATGGATAGAATTGAAAATTTTCAGTCTTTATTATACTCGCAATTTCTTTTGCCACCCTTTTGTTGTATGCAGCAACAACCATTTTGTTTATCTTTTTGTTCTCTACAATAGAGTTTGGTTGACCTGGACCAGCGAAAACTGCTATGTTATCACTCTTTACATTATGATTCATAGTTATTTCACTGTTTGTTCTTCCCGAAGTAGCCTCAACACCTTTCATGGCCAAGATAAATATCTTATCCTTATATCCTGGTATTTGAGATATCTCGTCCATAAGACTATTAAAATGTTGACTTAAAATCGAGATAATCACATATTTGTCAGTATATGCCAAAGTCTCAGCTAAGTCCGGACAACAAATTACATTTTCGTTGCCTGATAAATCTACATGAATATTCTTTTTTGTCTTCATAAAATCGGTCGGAAACTTGTCCCAACATTTCACTTGATGTCCGCCATCAACAACAATCTTAGTCAAAGTTGATGCCCATCTTCCTGTGCCTAATACGCTAATTTTCATTTTTTATCCTTTTATTCTTCATCTTGTTTTGAATTTTCTTCAATCGGTTTTGTGATTGGGAACAAGATTGTATCACGAATATTTTCACAGTCCATCAAATGATAGATAAATACGTCTATTCCAAATCCAATACCAGAGATTGGTGGGAATCCGTGTTCCATTGCCAAGATATATTCTTTGTCATAATCCATAGCTTCGGCATCACCTTTAAGTTTTGCTTTTGCTTGTTCTTCAAAGTTACGTTTTTGTTGAATTGGATTTACCAACTCGCTATAACCTTTGATCATTTCTTGTCCATCAATAACAAGTTGGAACATTTCGATAAGTCTGTCGTCTTTGTCGTTATATCTAGCAAGAGGAACAACATTTGGATAGTTATACAAAATTGTTGGTTCGATAATATTTGGACGCATTTTTCTCTTGTATAACAAGTCTATAATTCCACCCACAGTGAATTGGTCTGCTAGTTCATATTCTTCAAGTAATTCTTTTTCAAGAACAAGACGTTTAAATTCTTCGGCATCCGTCATTTCCAACACATCAAACCCTAAGATATTATTCAATGTTGCAACATAATCCATTCTTGGGAATTCTGCTGGAAGTTCAATCATTCTTCCATTTGACATGAATTCGTATTTTCCAAAAACATAATGACAGGTTTCTCTGAAAAGTTCTGTATAGAACTTAATACTATCTTCAAAATCCCAGTATGCAGCATAACTTTCAAGCATTGTAAACTCTTGTAATTTGTCTACACAAAGACCCTCATTTCTGAAGTCTTTCGCAATTTCAAACACCTTGTCAAACCCACAAGCAATAACACGCTTTAAGAAAGTTTCAGGCGAAATTCTAAGATTCATATCTAGGTCAAGTGCATTATGATGTGTATGGAAAGGTTTTGCAAGTGCTCCACCTACAGCATTTTGCAATACTGGAGTTTCCACTTCCAAGAAACCGTGTTTGATATAAAAATCACGAATGAATTGAGTTACTTTGAATCTAACCCAAACTGCTTTTCTTGATTTTTCATTTGCGATAATATCAAGATATCTTTGACGATATCTTGCGTCAGTATCAACAAGACCATGAAATTTTTCTGGCAAGCCACGTAATGCTTTTGAAAGTAGTTCGAATGTTTCCACTTGAACAGTCAATTCGCCTGTTTGTGTGCGAACAAGTTCTCCATTAACACCAACAAAATCACCAATATCGCAAAAATCTTTGAATTTTTGAAGAGCTTCTTCTCCAACAATGTTCAACGATAAACTTATTTGAACACTTGTTCTCATATCTTGAGTCAAATCTGAATCGAAGTTATCACCAATAGCATAAAGACGTGCAAAAATAAGCTTACCAAATGTACGCTTGAATGTCATACGACCAGCAACGCTAACTTTTGTTCCAAGCTCATATTTTTCAAGGTCGTGAATTTCATGAGTCTTGTGGAATTTTGCTTTGTATGCTTTTTCTCCAAGAGCTTCAAGTTTTTTGATCTTTTCTACCTTGATATCAAATTCGCTTAATACTTCGTTTTCCATTATTTTCTCCTTATTATTTTTTGAAAATTGGCTTCACAACAACATGACGTTTTTCGCCTTCGCCAGTTGATTCTGTTGTTACATCTGTTCTTTGTTGGATTGTTGTATGAATGATTCTTCTTTCATAAGCATTCATTGGATCCAAGTGAATATTTCTTTCGATTTTAACTGCTTGATCAGCTGTTTTGTTTGCCAAATCAATGAGAGTTTGATTTTTGCTTGATTTGTATCCATCAACATCTACAATCAATCTCACTGGCCACTCTCCACGATTTTTGAAACCAATAACAAGTGTTTGAAGTGCAGCAAGAGTGTCTCCATGATAACCTATCAATTTGCCTACATTTTCGCCTTTCACCATGAATGTTACTTGATTTTCTTCTGCCTCTACTTCAACTGTTGCAGTTTCGTCAACTTTCTTCACAAGACCTAGTAAAAATTCTTTTCCTTTTTCTTGAAGTCTTGTTGTGTCAACAA
>JAFVPU010000112.1 GCA_017505165.1 Clostridia bacterium | reverse complement strand
TTTAGACAACTCTTGTTCTTGTGTTCCATCAAATGAAACCGTGTTGAATGTCTCTTTCAATGTATTGTTGTAGTATGACTTTCCTACTACATTTGCTGATACATTCACTGCTCCACGCACATTTACTTGGAAGCCGTGCTTTGTATTGGCTTTTGTTCCGTTCATTAAAGCGTAAGTTACTCCACCTACTATACCAAATAACAATACCAACAATGGTATAAGACCTAATATGGTAGTGAGTTTTCTTCTACTCTTATTTTTCATATTTCCCCCTATTTTGTTGGTATAATTATACTTAACCGATTTAAAATAAGTCAAGTATTTTGTATTGTCTCGACAAAATTTTTATTTATTTTTTGTGTAATTTACTAATAATAGTAAAACTTTTTCTTAACCAATTTTTTATTAACATAAAAAAGAACACTTAATAAGTGTTCTTTCTTCTTACTATTTAATGATTTCAGCAACTACGCCTGAACCAACTGTACGTCCACCTTCACGGATAGCGAATCTCATACCCTTTTCGATAGCGATTGGGTTGATCAATTCGATTTCCATAGAGATGTTGTCACCTGGCATAACCATTTCAACTCCCTCAGGAAGTTTAATAGAACCAGTAATATCAGTTGTACGAACGTAGAATTGAGGACGGTATCCATTGAAGAATGGAGTATGACGTCCACCTTCTTCTTTCTTCAAAACGTAAACTTCAGCTTTGAATTGAGTGTGTGGAGTGATAGAACCTGCTTTAGCAAGAACTTGTCCTCTTTCGATTTCCTTACGATCAATACCACGAAGGAGCAATCCAGCGTTGTCACCAGAACGAGCTTCGTCGAGTGATTTACGGAACATTTCGATACCTGTAATAACTACTTTACGAGTTTCTTTGATACCTACAAGTTCAACTTCTTCGTTGATCTTAACGATACCACGTTCTACTCTACCTGTAGCAACTGTACCACGACCTGTGATTGTGAATACGTCTTCTACTGGCATCAAGAAAGGTTTTTCAGTATCACGAACTGGATCTGGGATGTAAGAGTCAACAGCGTCCATCAATTCTTTGATGCAAGCGCATGCTGGATCAGCGATATTACCAGCAGAAGCAGCTTCAAGAGCTTTGAAAGCTGAACCTTTGATAACTGGAATATCATCACCAGGGAATCCATAAGAAGACAACAAGTCTCTGATTTCCATTTCAACCAATTCAAGGATTTCAGGATCGTCAACAAGGTCAGTCTTGTTCATGAATACAACGATGTATGGAACACCTACTTGACGAGCAAGCAAGATGTGTTCTTTAGTTTGAGGCATTGGACCATCAGTTGAAGCAACAACGAGGATAGCACCATCCATTTGTGCAGCACCAGTGATCATGTTTTTAACATAGTCTGCGTGTCCTGGGCAGTCTACGTGAGCATAGTGACGTTTTTCAGTCTCATACTCAATGTGAGAAGTATTAATTGTAATACCACGAGCCTTCTCTTCTGGGGTATTGTCGATTTCTTGGTAGCCTTTTGCATCAGCATTGAAACCGCTCTTAGCCAAATATACGTTAATAGCAGCAGTCAATGTAGTTTTACCGTGGTCTACGTGACCGATAGTACCAATATTAACGTGTGGCTTTGTTCTATCAAATTTAGCTTTTGCCATAATTTAAAATCTCCTTTTTTAATGTACGATTATATTTTAACTTAAATTCTACTTACAAGTCAAGCAAAATTTATACTATTTTAGAAATTATTTTGTTGATTTTTCAACCTAATTTCAATATATAAGAATCAATAAAAATTCTTAATAAGCTGCTTTATTCTGTCAATTTCTTTCTGTCACCGACAATTTTGTCAGAAACGTTTCTTGGAGTTTCAGCATAATGACTGAACACCATTACAAAGTCTCCAAGACCTTTTGTGCTACCACGCAAGTCTGTCATATATCCGAACATTTCAGACAATGGAACTTCTGCGTGAATAAGTTGTACATTACCTGGTCTAGATTCTGTACCAGTGAGCATACCTCTACGAGATGTAAGTCCGCCCATAACTGTTCCAAGATATTCATCTGGAACTTCAACGTCAACTTTCATGATAGGTTCAAGCAATACAGGATCTGCTTTTCTCATAGCTTCTTTGAAAGCCATGCTACCAGCAATCTTGAACGCCATTTCACTTGAGTCTACGTCGTGATATGATCCGTCATAAACATTAACTTTGAAGTCAATAGTCTCATAACCAGCAACCACACCTGCTTTCTTAGCTTCTTGAATACCAGCATCGATTGGAGCAATAAATTCTTTTGGAATAGCACCACCAACAACTGTATTTTCGAAGATATATCCACCATCTCTTTCGAGTGGTTCCATCTTAATCTTACAGTGTCCGTATTGTCCACGACCACCAGATTGTTTGATGTATTTTCCTTCAGCTTCAACAGCCTTACGGATTGTTTCTTTGTATGCAACTTGTGGACGACCAACGTTAACTTCAACACCGAATTCACGTTTCATACGATCAACCAAGATTTCAAGGTGCAATTCACCCATACCTGCAATGATTGTTTGACCTGTTTGTTCGTCTGTGTAAGCTTTGAATGTTGGATCTTCTTCCATAAGTTTACTTAAAGCGATACCAAGTTTTTCTTGAGCTTGTTTATCTTTTGGCTCAATTGCTTGCTCGATAACCGGTTTCATGAATTCCATCTCTTCAAGTTTGATAGGGAACTTTTCATCACACAAAGTGTCTCCTGTTCCAGTGTTCTTCAAACCTACTACTGCACAAATATCACCAGCCAATACTTCATCAATATCGGTACGGTTATTTGAGTGCATATGAAGGAGACGTCCAATTCTTTCTTTCTTGTCTTTAGCACTGTTCAATACGTAGCTACCTGCTGACAATTTACCGCTATACACACGGATAAATGTGATACGACCTACGAATGGGTCAGTTGCAATCTTGAACGCCAAAGCTGCGAAAGGTTCTTCATCACTATTGTTTCTTTCAACTGCTGTACCGTCAGGCAATGTACCAGTGATAGGTGGAACATCGATTGGGCTTGGCATATAATCAACGATTGCATTAAGCAATTCTTGAATACCTTTGTTCTTTGCAGCTGTTCCACAAAGTACTGGGAACATTTTCAATGAACAAGTAGCGGCACGAATACCCTTCTTGATTTCATCTATTGTCAATTCTTCACCCATGAAGAATTTGTCTAACAATGCGTCATCAGTTTCAGCAACTGATTCGATCATTTTTTGTCTATATTCTTGACACTCAGCAAGCATGTCAGCAGGAATTTCTTCCTCACGAACATCTTTTCCTAAATCGTCATAGAATACAAATGCTTTCATCTTGATAAGATCAACGAATCCTTTGAAAGTTTCAGCTTCACCGATAGGAAGTTGAATTGGAACAACGTTTGCACCTAATCTTTCTTTCATGTTTTTAACAACTTTCAAGAAATTAGCATCATTGATGTCCATTTTGTTTACGAAACAAATTCTTGGAACGTTGAATTTTGTAGCTTGTTTCCAAACTTTTTCAGATTGAGTTTGAACACCAGCACGAGCACTGAACAATGCAACAGCACCGTCCAATACTTTCAATGATCTTTCAACTTCAACTGTGAAGTCTACGTGTCCTGGAGTATCAATGATATTGATACGGTGTTCTAATGCGCCAGCTTTTGGTTTGCAATTTTCCTGGAGTGTCCAGTGGCATGTTGTAGCAGCAGAAGTAA
>JAFVPU010000012.1 GCA_017505165.1 Clostridia bacterium | reverse complement strand
TGCAAGGGTGTTTGTGCTTACTTTGTGATCATATCTAACAGCATGTTCTCTATCTTTTAGTCGCATTGTTCGGATTGTATTTAAAACGCTTTGAATCCCAAATGAATCAGTGTTTACAACAATAGATATGTTTGATTTGATATGCTCTTCTGAATAGGAATTTTCACTGCAAGAATGAATTATTCCTGGTTTATTTCTAAATATATAAGCAAATTTAGTTGCTTTAGTTATCAAATCATTTAATACTCCTTCTGTTATTTCAAGCTTTTCGCTACTTTTCGCTATATCACTTTTGATATATCTTAAACAGCAATTGCGATAAAATCTCATTCTTTCCATATGATCAGATATATCATATTCGATCGCATTATATAAATTGAGTTCCCTTGTAAATAAAGTCATTGATATTTCATCATATGAAATTTGATCAATTGGATCTGTTTTAGAAGTCAATGCATTTTGAGTTTTATATTCATAATCCAATTCTGCTTTATTTCTTATTATAAGAGATCCTGATAACGCAAATGGTGATGTAAATCTTATAAATTCTTTAAGAAAAGATGCTACAGCGGTTCCGAAAGATTCAGTACCTGACACACCATCGAAAGATGTCATTAAATGTCGAGATAATAACTCATTGCGATATTTTCCTAACCTTTCATATACCAAATTTTTAGATTCTTTAAATAAATCGTCTTCAAGATATATGAATGATATTGAATTAGCAATAGCATAATCTTTATTTTCTCCTGAATTGAATGTGAATGGATAAGATGCCGAATCGCGTAAAGGTGCAAAATCAATTACTTGCTCAATTGGATTTAAATTTCCCATCTTATTGAATAAGTCTTTCAATTTATCTTTGAATAAATCTGGAGTAAATGTATTTTTGACAGAATATGTGACAAATAAATTATTCAGATAAATATGAACACCATATTTCCATGATTTATTCTCGTCTTCTTTGGTTGCAGAATCTCTTAATAATATGAGTTTTACAATCGTAGAATTTTCATTTTCAATTGTAAAATCACTAAGATAGTCGATAACAGACCAAACAAATTCATCTGCAAAGTCTAATATTGCGTCTTTAACAGATGGTATTGGTTGACCCTTATATGGATAATCATATGAGTTAGTTATACACATAGCATCATCTGAAAATTTAAGGTCCAAATCAAGCATTAAGCCTGTTCTTCCACCATTTGAATAACTAACTCTAAGCTTATTATCGTAATCATTATGTTGTGATGCTACATAGGTCAGTATTTTTTCGCAATCTTCATCACTTGTTGAATAGCGAGATTTTTTACCTCCTTTCTTTTGCACCCAAACACAATTTGGACCTTCCATTTGCTTTGTTTTAAAAAATCATATATATGATCGCCAGACACAGGAATACATTAGATATTGTAAAAAAATAAGAAAAAATCGCTTTAAATCAGCAATTATTTAGGTCGACAAGGTCGATCTTAAATATCCTCGATGGAATTCACTTGATTCCAATAAGTTTCAAGTTGATGTTGATCTATTTTAAGATCAGATACTCTTAAAAGTTCAGTTCTTTCCTTCGAAATATTTCGTTCAATTAACGTATTATCGAATTTGCCATCGATAAACATTTGAACGGCTAATGTCATTGGATTATGAATTCCATACATAACATTATATTTAGTATTTGTTGTTTTTGAAAGATATTTTATTGCGGTGGATATTATATTTATAAGTTCATACGATTGAATATATTTCAACGTATATCCTTCCTGTATTTCAACATTCTTTAAATCACCGAGCAATTCGATATCCATTTTAATAAAAAAAATAAAACATAGATAGTATCAAACTAGATTATATCCATTTACTGGAGAGACTTGTTTCTGGAGAAACAAGTCTATATCCATTTACTGGAGAAACAAAGTTTCTCCATGGGGAAATTCTATTTCCCCAGATAGGACGTATTTTGTGAATGGAGTTGATGCAACCACATGTCTATATAAGTCATCCAATTTTCTAAAGAAGTCAATTGTATAAGTTTCAACTTCTCCGGGTCGATTTCTTTTTATCATTCTTTCGAAGCAAATATCAGGTGGAGTATAAACATAGACATAAATAAGATTCATTTTCTTTGATAAAATTTTCATGAATTCAGTCATAATAGTTTTATGAGTTTTGAATTCTTCATCACTTATATTTCCTTCATCATGCAAAAGTTGAGCAAATACTAAAGTATCATCAATAGGACTTCTTTCAACAATTATCGGTTCTGATGTATTATCCATTTGTTCGATCAATCCTATTTCTTTGGTCAACAAAGCAATATATTGGAAAATTGATGAATATTTTTTCGGATTTTTTAGATATGCTCCGAATAAGTCAAATCCATCGACATTTCGCCATAAATCTATTTTTTCTTCTATCTTTTTGAATTCTTTTAATTCAGATATGACTGTTGATTTACCAGCGCCGATATTTCCGCCGAGAAATATAACAAGAGGTCTACCATCATTATTCTTAGCAGCAATTTCTCTTATTCGATCGGCGATATATCGGGACATTTTGTAAGGATTCTAAAAACATATGCAAAAACAAAACGTCAATGTCAATGCCGCATTTCCAATGCAACAAATAGAATTATTTGCTGATTTATGTCGACAAAATGTTTCATTGGCATCAGGTGTTCCAGATACGAACTTTGCCAAATTCAAAGAAGCAGGTGCGAATATAATTACTTTCTTTGGTTTGCCGATCGACGAATATGAATGCATATGGAATTCAGGTGCTACTGAATCTGCCGAGATGATAATCGAAAATCTTATCGATGCCGGATATAAAATAAAGATTCATAAATTAAATCATACTTTGATTCCATCAATTTATAGAAGATATGTCGATTGCATAAGCAATCGATATAATGGATCTATGATCCATGTATGTCATATTATTTGCCCAATATCTCCTGCAACCGGAAAACTTTATGTCGGCAAAATCACAGGAGAAGATGTTCTCGATGTCACGCAATCAATCAGACATTGGTATTGCGATGAATTAAAAACTATTCGTGATGAAGTAATTAAATCAAAACCAAGAATTATATTTGCGTCGGTTTATAAGTTTGGCGGATTGAGAGGAATCGGATTTATGTTGAGAAAGAGGATTGTTGTTGGAGATAAAGTTGCTGATTCACAAACTCCTTTAATTCCTGGATCGACTTTGCCAAACAAAGGACTTAGTATCGTCAGTCCAAGACGTGGCGGATCGATTCCTTTGCCTGGAATCATTCATGCTGGCGAAGTGATAAAGACATGGAAAAATCCAGTCAAATACGATTTTATGTCGACATGGAATAAATTAAAGATTTTGTTAGAGAGATTGCATTGCAAAATATCATTCATAGAATCATGTGAAGTTGATGAAGAGAATTTGCCTTTTATTTATGGCGATTCAGATGAATTGCCTATCGTCACGCCGACAATATCATTTAAATTACCAGTCTCTTCTATGTGCGCGATCGATTTTATCAAATTGATGGCGGAAAAAGGATTTGATGTCGGCTATATAACAAATTGCGCAGCTGGAAAGACAAGCATTCTTAGATTATCTTGGACGGATGAAGAATCTGTCGATCAAATCGATAAAGCAATCATCGAAACTATAAAGACGATGTTAGAGGAGATTTCTGCGAAATCTCCTATAGAATAAACTTGGTGATTTCTGTGAAATCACCATATTTATTAGGAGATTCAAATTATAAAGATGGATTTATATAGACTTCAGACAAACGGCATTGCTCCAGTTTATGGCGGATCTTTGCCAAATGGATCGTTGACATCAAATTTATCATTTAGAACGAATGTGAATGAAGTATATACC
>JAFVPU010000111.1 GCA_017505165.1 Clostridia bacterium | reverse complement strand
TAACTTTTCACAGAGCTATCAATTTCTTTTTCACTCGACCTCTTTGGTGATTTTTCGGACGCATTTTTACTCTTATCATTTTTATTAATGATAGCATCCAATTTATCTCTTATTTGAGATAATATTGATTTGCTTTCTTTCGTTGTTTTTGAAACTTCACTGACTTCTTGTTTTATTTCTTTAGCTTTAAGATCTGCGTATGTTTCAGGTCTCTTAGATTTCAACAATGCTTCACGTTTAGCTTTCTTAGATTCTTCAAATACACCCAAGAAACCTTTCATGAATTCATTACGATTACTAAGATCTTTAGGCTCAGTTTTCTTCATACGGTTGTCGAAGTACTTTTTAGATACCCAATCCATTGCTGAGTTACCCATCTTACCGACTTTCTCAAACAGTTTATCCATTCCAGAAGCCAGTTTCTTACGAGCACTATCAAGACCTTTGGTAGCAACATCGAGAACACCGGATAATTTATTAGTGAAAGATTTATATCCAGTTGATATCTTCTTGAATTGTTTCTCAAAGAGTATCTGGATTAATCCATCTTCCTTTTCATGAATTAAGTTACCTGATGAATCAAACTTAGCCTTTCTACCAAACATACTTCGGAAGATATTAGATACACCAACACGTAGATCAATGACTGCGTTCCTTGTGTAGGTCTTCATGACACTAACGATTCGGGATCCTATAGCTTTAATGCTCGCAGCAATAGCACCAATAGTCTTTATCACTGGTGTCAATAGTAACTTAACGGCAGCTAATCCTAGACCTAGAACCTTACCTATTATACCCTTACCACCCTTATTCTTGTCACCACTTCTTCGTAGCAATGGCATAACAGATGATTGTAATCTGTTTTTCAGTTTAGGATCCGAAATACTCTGAATGATACTATTAATATCCGATAGGTCTGCTTCAGTATCACCATCGATTGCAGCAGCATTCATCATTGATAATACTGTCTGTGCTTTTTGTTGATCATCCTTTTCGGTATCATTTGTTGGATTCATTCGATCCAGTTTAGCCTGTGTATCTTTCAATACACTTTTAGCTTTACGACGTTCGATACCTTCAGCTATCTTATCAGTTATACCTCCACCTATTCCAGAAGCTTTCTCGTATAAGAAGCTACCAACATTGTTTATGAGTCCACCTTCACGATGATGTCTGGTTTTACCATCTTCACCGACGTCATCAACTCTTTCACCAAAGATCTTTTTACCAAAGCCTTTGACCTTGTCAGCTGCTTCTTTGGCTTGCTGTTTTAGTTTACCTGATGAAGTATCTTCATAAGTATCCCACATCGATGGTTGGTCATTATCATCTTTATTCTTGTTGGCAAAGTACTGCATACCGAATCGATGTGACGATTTAGGTAGTATACCTTCAAGCATTTTTTCGACATATGTTTTACCATCACCCTTTTTGATCTCAATAGTGTCTTTAATCTCTGATACCTGATCCTGTACACTAGCAACTTTTTCAACATGGTTTAGTTTGAATGGTTTATAACCAGAATAGTCTCCAGGTTTATTCGTAACTCGAACATTTATTCCTCGTTTGAGAACATTGAATATTCCGCGAGTATAATCCAACATCGTAAAATCAGCTGAAGTGCCCTTATTACCTATACCTGATGAAGAAGATATTTCAATATCATTACCTTCATACGATGCTTGACGTTCTTTATACTTTGAGACGTACTCTTTTTCAGCCATCTCATATGACAACTTACCTATGTCTCCAAAGAATGTCGAACTTTTCGCAAGTTTCTCAGCTTCTTCATCCATTGATCTTAATCGAACATTTACATTGGTAGCAAATTTAGTTGCTTCGTTCATGTTACGTTCAAGACGATGAAGCACCAGTAAACATATATTAGACCAGTATTCTTCAGACTTACCTGATGCAGTTGTCAATGTTTTAACAGCACGATTAATCACATTCACATCTGTGGAAGATATTTGTGATGTTTTCAGCATTGTATTACCCGACTGATATAGGTACATAACATATATCATGGTCAATACTTTGCTTGCTTCATTTACATCAGCCGAACTAATATCAGGCATACCAGCCCTAGCTTCGTTGGCAATAGAATAGTCGACACCATAGTCAAGTCCACTATCAGCAAACGCTTTCTGTGTAACCTGACCAAATTTATCTGTTGGATTATCGGTTAATTGTCCCTTATGGTCAACAACTAATGATTTACCAGTCAAAGCAGTGTGAATGTTCTTCAGGTATTCTGGTATAGTATGGATTATAGAATGACGTGTTAATCCATCGAATGTTGCAGGTTTGTCATTAAAGCTCGATGTTCTGATCTTACTGTAGTCTCTTTGACCAGATGTATACATTGGATTCTCCATACCCAATGCATCAAGTATAGCTTGCATTGGTTTGGAATCAATGAATTCAGCAAGAGTATTATGTGTTATTGATTTAACAGTATCATTGAATTGATTACCGATTTCATCAATAGTCTTGTTACCAAGGAATGAAAACTTTTGCTTTTCATATATATTGGAAAGACCCATACTCAGTAATCCTTCAGGAGTGAATCCACCTGAACCCATACCCATCTTAAGGAATCCCATACCTGAACCAAGTATAGAGTCTTCTTTGAGACCGCGTTTAAGATTATTAAATAAGCTCAAAGGACTCAGCATACCATCAATATCGTACACTGAATCTTTATCACCGTATTGATTTGATTTGGTTGAACTAGAAACATCAACGGCTTTTATAAGTGTATCCATCTTTTGAGAGATACTATTCAATGATGATTCGATCTTACCAATTGATGCAATAATTTCGGACGAACGTGTGTTAAATGTACTAACAACCTCTGCAGTATTCGCCATGCTAGCTTCAGTCTGTTTACCTGCTATATTATACATAGCACCTAACTGACCTCTAGCAATACCCTTCATTGAATCAACATTTAATGGTTGACTAACTTCGATTTCTTCACCATCTTCAGTATCACCAAAACCGGCATCAAAATCATCAGTCCCGTAATCTAGATCACCATACATGTCGTTCTCTTCACCTTTGGTATAAAACCAATCGAGTAGAGCTTTATGTAGACTTTTTCCTTTCATTTTGGAATAAGCTTCTTTAGCAGTCTTACCTTCTTCCATGATACTGGTTCTTATTGAATCAGCATCATTTTTCAAACTACGTAAATTGGAAGTATAATCATTCGTTGATTCAATAATACCACCTTTTATGATTTCCATACTACGTTGAAAGAATTTACCCATTATTCACACACCTCCTATCATTTGAAATATTTAAAGATTAAATTCGGAGGGGTCTAAACGACCCCACCAAATCTAATTGAGATTATTTTGGGTTTAGAAGAATTGAATTAGATCAGCATCATCATAATGGAAAACTTGTTCCCATTCTTTGATCAATGCATTGCGATTTGATTCAGCACTTGACCAATCATCAATCTTTAATTGAATCTCTTTAAATGCAGAACCAACATTATTCATGTTTTTCAACTGGTTGTATAATGTTCGTTGTACATCCAGTGTAGCTAATTGCATGAATGATTCAACACATGATTCAGGTATAGTCTCACCTGTTAAATCATGCTCACATCTAACAACAAAACGAACACATGCATCTTGTGGGAAATTGAATAATTGAATCTTATTAAAACCCAACCATTTGGAAGTTCCCTGTTGAGATGTTAATCCAAGATACTTGTTAATAGCCGCACCAGTACTAACAGCATTCATTATATCCTGTGGATAATATGATCCGAAACCAACAAATGGTGATACTACAGTAAATGCATTACCATTTACATTCTCATCACTTATTACATCAGACACAGGATATGCGGATGCGTCATGAACAGGTGTTGTTGTTAATGTTGGAGGTAATATGTAAATACCCATACGTTTAGCAACATCGTCAGTGTATCTGAGTTTACTGAGCATTTCATATCCTTCTTTTATATGAGGCTTGAATCGAGAAAATGTTCTGATACTTATTTTGAGTATTTCCTGAATCACCAGCTCAACAGGTTTGTCAAATGGCAATGCTATTGTATTCAAACCACACGTCAGTTTTATATCATTAATAACATCAGAAATATTCATTTAATCACCTCATCAGTCTTTACGGTGAATAACCGGTGTTTCCTTATTATTGAATGCAGCTTTTAATCTAGCAGGTATATCATGATTAAATACTTTTGACTTGGATGTTTTAATCCATTTACATATATCCATGTCATCCTTAAATACCTTAGCAACTTTGGAATACTGCTTATCTGTCAGATTAAGAAGCTGCTTAAGTGTTGAACCAATCTCATCCTGATTGAGCTGTTCCTGCATAACATCCTGAAGTTTCTTTGTCTGTTCAAGGAACTTCTTGCAGATGTTCTTTATATCAGACATGGTTACATCATGACGATATTCGTCAGAAGTGAACATCTTATCATAGAATCTGATTGTTGCACCGATTATATTCTCTTCAGAATACTTATCATTACCTGAATCACGATAGTTCAAGTAACTTGTGATGAACTCACGCATCTTATCAAGTATTACCTCATAATTCAGCATTGTATAAACAACGTCATTACGACTATCCATATTGGTATAGTCAGAAACGATATCTTCGAAACATTTCTTGTTGTCAGCAACGAAAGCTCTCGTTGATAGTTCAATTGAAAATTTCATTATTAACCCCTCCATTCTTCAGGTAGATTTACTTTCCATACACGATCATTTCTGTTAATTGGTTTAATCTTCAGAATCTTAGTAAGAAGATCGTTTAGTTCTGTTTGCATTCTTACTAGATAATCACGTGTGTGTGGTACGATGTATCGAGAGTCTTGTGTATCAATGACAGTTATGTAGAAATCAACAAGTTCAAGCTTAGAACATGTATAACCAGCTAACATAGCCTGATCATTGGAATCCTTAATAGCATTCATCTCAACGGTTATGTATGCTATAACGTCTCTCGGTATTGGTTTGAGTTTCTTAGGTCTTCTTGATAAGAAACCTTCTTGAAAGTCAGTAGGGTTAGTGGATTCCCCCACGGGATCATCCATACTCATATATTCCCAATCGTCATCAGATACAGTAGCTTCATGATCAATTCCCTGGACACGTTCAATCTCATCACGAACACTTCTCATGTCGCGTCTAAGATCGTTATTCAAGAAACCATCTTTATTGCCAACATAGTGTGTAACCACATCAGCAACGGACATATTGTTATCAACATGATTAATCATGTCTTTATAGAACTTATTACCAGTGTCAAGATCAATATCACACTGACCACATCTACCATCATCATCCATTTTACCGATAACAATAGATGTCATCTTATGTAACTTCTCGGGCATATCTATACCTTTATCACACATACCTTTGTAAGGGAGAGTCGTCAACTCAATGTACTTAGCACCGTTATCAACCGTATCAGCATCATCGAATATCGTTCCATTCTCAATAGCTTTAGCCAAAGCACCTTCCTGAACAACAGTCATTTTTTCAGGACACAATATGTTTATTGTTCCACTCTCTTTATATACTCTTATATCATCACCGACATGTTCCTGAATAACGAGATTGGCATTCTTATCGGGATACATAATCTTAGTACAATCAGTAATCGATGAATACTTCTTTTGGGATATCATCATTTTAATGAGTTCTATTCCAAAACCATTCATTATAAATCATTCCTTTCATAAAATAATATAATAATCTGGAGGTACCTATATGTTTACACTCACTGAAATCTTAACCTTATTTGTGATATTAATTATCACAGTACTTTTTGTGTCATACACATTCATATGGATATTCATCATATCACCACTCAAGAGAATAAATGAAGAACAGAATCGAATTCTTCATACACTCTTAAGAAAGGATCAGATATATGGTGATAAGTTGTTTGACATATCATCTGAATTATCAAAGCGTTTTGATAATTTAGAAGAAGAATTAACGAATGATAGGGATAATGTAATGCCACTACCACAATTGTCCGAAATGATTGAAGCTACAATTAGAGAGCAAATATCAATCGAAATAGCATTATCTGTCAAAATGAGATTACCACGAAAAGATCTTGTTGAAATAATAACAATAAATGTTTGTAAAACATATCCTTTTGTCGATAAAAATTACATAGCCAAAAAGTGTTTAGCTCTAATAGAAAGCACTGTGTCAAAAAATGGGGAATGATAAACATAATGTATGGGTGGGGATAATCCCCACCCATAACATCATTTATTTCACATTTATGTTCCGTTAAGATTAAACCACGAGACCAGCCTTGATGTCAGGAACCTTTGCAGTGTTCTTACAGATTACGCGACCCTGGATACCCTGGATAGCGATTGTCTTGTACTGGCTGGATGTTGTGATGAGAACAGCCTGACCACCGGGATTGTTGATATCCTGGTAACCTGCGTTCTCAGGTGAGTTAGTAAGGTGACGAGCGAAACGGAGGTGCTTGTAAGAGATGTGGAAATTGTCCATAGGATAAGCCACGATGTTGTAGAAGTACTCTCTGGAGAGATCTCCTTCTGCTGCACCTTCCTGGTATGCTTCAATGTTGATATAAGCATCGATACGGTTAGAGGATACAACACGAATAGGTGTACCGCTATCTGTAACAATACCAAATGAGTGGTTCATCTGAACACCACCGATTTCAGTTGTCTTAACAACAGTCCATGTTACAAACTTGTCGAGGAGACGAGCTGCCTTAGGATTACAGTAGATTACGAAGCCGAGGTTCTCCATCTTACCACGATCACAGAGCTCATAGATTACGCTGTTGATAGCATTGTAAATCTGGTTGCTTCTGTACTCGAAAGGATCACCAGCAAATGAAGGTGAGATAGCTGTAGGATCAAGGTCAGCATACTCTGTATGAACATAAGACTCGAGACCCCATACGTCAGAATCATAACCACTGTACTTGTCGAACTCTTCAGCAAGGAACTCAAGGATTGACTCATCCTCGAACATTTCCTGAGCTGTTACGAGCTCCTGTACGAGTCTGTTATAGAGGTTGAAGTTAAGTGTTGCATTGGCTTCAGCAAAGTCCTCAACTGTGAATGGAAGCTGGAATCTACAACCATCTGCAATACGGAACTTACGGATCTCAGGATGCTCTCTGAAGCCGATTGTTCTGAGGTTTGTTTCGTTGGAGATATAACCGTTTACATAGATAGCTGTAATCTCACCACATGAAGCGGCTGTAATTGTACCCTTAACGAAGTCTACAGCACCCATGAGTCTGTCAGAGAATGATACTGTCTCACCTGTAGGAAGGTTTGTATCAGGATCAACTACAGGAAGCTTCTGTGTATCAACAATGTTGTTGTTGATGAATACACCACCAGTCTGGATGTCGATCTGAACGCCACCACCAGGAAGCTTAATCTTCTGACCACCAACCTCAACGTACTGAATGTTGAAGTCATATGAGAGACGTGTTCTGAGTGTCTTCACGAAGTCTGTAGGCTCTTCATCGTTCTCATTAAGGAGATACTTGGACTGAAGGATATCGAGCTTCTTGTTAGGAGCTGAAGTGATGTCAGTAAGAGGAATAGCAACCTTGTCATTGAATCTGAGACCCTTACCAGCGTTCCAGAGTTTCTTCCATAAGGGCTTACCATCTTCATCCTTTTCGAAGTAGATCTTAGGTGTCTCATACTCTTCACCTGTCTGGTTGTTTACCAGATACTTGACAAAGATACGCTGCTCAATGTTTGTAGAAGAAGCAGTCTGAATCGGAATAATGTCCTTACCGAGGAACTTAATGTACTGCTTAACAAGAGCAGGGAAATCAAGTGTAGCGAGAGGGAGATATGTAGCAGTGTTGTAAGACTCCTGAATGAATGACTTAACACCTTCATCCCAAGCACTCTCAAGCTGCTCAGCAACAGACTCAAGATGCATTCTCTCGGAATTACTTGTTGTAGGATAATTTCTGAATTCTTCAAGGATAGGATCAAGAAGTTCTGTCTTGTATTCCTGCATGATCTCAGGATTCTCGAGCATCTTCTTCCAATCCTTAGTAACGTTAACGCCGTATGATTCCTGAATGTTTTCTACGGCAGTCTGGAGATTCTCATCGAATTTATCAGTAAGGGATTTAAGCTCAGCAGGTGTTGCTGTATTAATCAATGTCTGCTGCTCCTGGAACCATGTACCGCGACCAGCATTGATACGATCATAAGCCATGTATAATACACTCCTTTTATATTTTAAGATTTATTAGCTTTTTTGAGATTTGCATTGATGTCTCCGAGTATCGCTGTGTATAGAACATCTAACTTTCTGAAGTATAGTAGATTTTCTCCATACTTAGCATTTACGAATTTATCAATAACATAATCCTGCCCCGCAGTTAGGGCTTTCTTAAGTCGGTTCAATGAAACGTCGTTTTGTTTGACGATTTCATACGGTAGAGTTGGAGTAATAGTTTGAAGATTGTTGATGATCTCTTCAACCTCACTATTACGATCAAGCATTTGTTGATACAATCGTTGATTGAGAATGTTGTTAGCTTTCTCAGAAATTTTCTTTTCTTCATTCGATTGAGCTTCACCACCACCGTCATCCGTTCCATCATCACCTAATTCACCACCCATACCCATTTCATCAGAACCGGGGAATTGCATATCCTCGTCCTCATTTAATGGAGGTGGTGCTTCAGAACTCATATTGGATGAGTCAGTGGATGATTGTTGGTCTGGTACTTCAGTAGGAACATTAGTATCAGCACCACCAGCATCGAATGGTTCGATAAGATCTCCCTCAGCTTCCATTACCAGTTGAAAAAGATCTGGCATACACAATCATCTCCTTATACATTTTTAGGATGCTTAAATGTAGTCTTTGTTGTATCAGTAACAATGTTCATCATCTTTTCTTTAAGACGCATCAGCTTCCAAACAACCTTTCGACTCTCTGGAGTATCGTCTTCACTTGCACGTTGAATCTTATCATCAAGAATTTTGATTTCAGTCATGAATTCAGAGTGAACTTCCTTTTTCAGTCGTTCTCTATCTGCAATTTTAGATCCTTGAATAACGAGATACGCTGCACCAAGATAAGCATTGATAGTGAAACAAACAGTCGTCAATCCAAGCTTGAGTCCTAATCGCATAGCTTTATAGAGAGCTGTACGATAACTGGGATTCTCAATGATCTCAGCTTTAACTCTATCCTCGTCATTCTTGACAAGCGTGTTAACCATATCAGTCAGCCATTTCTTTGTTCTGGCAGCAGGTTTAAGTAAAGCTTTACCGAGATTGATTCCCTTTTGAACTTTTTGTTTAGCCTTTTGATGTTTAACCAATTTCTCGCGATCGCGATCTATTGCATCTGTCAATAAATCACTCGGAGGTTTTCCAGCATTCTTTCCACCCGATTGGGGCTCTTCGGATTCGAGGAATGTGAATACATCGTCTATGGTATATCCAGAAGAAAACATCTGATATCCTTCGTTGAGCATCACATCATCATTTGTATCCTTGGTATCTGATGGATTTCTGCTATTATTATTATTGTTAGATGCTTTATTATTAGGAATATTATTATTTGGATGATTTCTACCATTTGAATTCCTTATACTCTTATTTTGTGATGAATCATTGTTTGAATTAGAAACAGTGTTAGTATTGGTTGTTGTAATAGTTTTACCAGTAGAAGAGTCGTTGTGTGAATTAGTATTCGTATTATTTGAATTCTTATTGAAAGAATTATTGTAGGTAATGTTATATACTATCTTTCCATCCTGATTATTCTTATTGGGATTATTGTTATAACCAGCACCAAGAACATCGTCGAGTCCACCGTCAGCTGACATCCTAGCATTGATTGAATCGGCTAATTCATCAACTGAGTTAGCGGGAGTGTCGGGTGGAAGATTTACATCAGTGATAGTTGTGTTAGGTTTATCATCATTCTCATCAGACAGATTTATTCTATCCTTCATATAATTAGGAATATCACCCTGTTCCTGTTCAAGAACATATGCTTCCTGAACAGTATCCGGAATATCCAGTTTTGACATGAATCCTTTAAATGATTTTGCTAGTTCCAGTTTTTCACATTTTCCAAAATGATGTGGACCTGTTAAATACACTTTTGAGTTCGATAGATCAACACATATCAAACCGCAATCCTCACTATCAATGTGATCATATAATGGACATGTGTTCTCGCAGCTTTCATATAGACCAATTCGGGATATCTGTAACAAACCTTTGATGCTTCTCACGCCTCTAGGATCATTATACATATATAATGATTCAAAATCCCATATGTCCGTCAGCTGACCACTTGTGGTACCGTCGTTATATTCGATCAATTTATCATGGTATTTTTTGATAAAATCGATAACTTCTGTCGGAATTTTATATCCATGCCATTCCTCAAGAATATGTATATATTCTTCTTCTGTTGATGGCTTACTCTTCTTTTTACCGAATAGATCGGAGAAAAATCCTTCATTGAAAATGTTGTATGATTCACCGATATATTGGTCTATAGCAATCTGTGAAGTACCAGTATTGTACATAGCGTCAGGAACACACTGGATCTCAGCCATCATCATAGCCGAGTACTGTTCACAATATTGCATATCAGTTATTGACATATCACCGAATTCATCAAATATATTGGTAACACATTCCATCATCTTCTTAGATGTTGGTGTTTTATCTCCGTCAGCAGGAATATTATCATTTTTATACACATTCACGATTCGTGAATTCTTATTGATACGAGCACGGATAGTTTTAACGAATCCATCTTCAGAAGGATATTTACTCTTCTTGACATCATTAGGAATCATATTGTACAAAATATCCAGATAAATTCTTGAGTCGAATATGTTGAATAATGTGAGGAGAGTATTGTTCTTGATCACACATTGTTTGTCATTAACCAGATTCAACTTCAAGAAGTCCTCAATGAATTTGATGGTTCCTTCCTTATCAGCTTTGAATGTTGAGAACAGGTCATAATTCTTAAAGCGTTTAGCTCCAAGATTCTTATTAATGATAGAATCATATGACTTGGTGTACTTACCCATTTTATCCTTATCATAATTTTCATTAGAACACTTATTGGGATTTGAATATACCTTTGCAAGTATATAAGGTATTACAACACTCGTGAAATGATTTGCTTCGGGAATACCATTGACCTTGTTAAATAACTTGATCAATTCATCGGTACTGTCACAGCTCTCCAAACCTTTAATGAGTTTATCAACAGCCTTTTCGAATTGATTTGATATAATGAATTTACCACTTGTAGAATACTTAATGTGTGTAGGTTTAACATCAGAGAACATATTTACTTCAGCTGCTTCCTGCACACTATCATCCACAACGATTTCGAAACCTGATAAATCAGATAGATTTGTGAAACGTGTAATCTCAGAATCAAGTTTAAGATTCTTTGGAAGTTTTATTTGTTCATTGTTAAAGATACCAGTAACATACTTAGTCTCATCGAATAATGTATACCTACTGTCACCTATAATATCCTCTATCTCAGATAAAGGTATTTCCTGAGAGAATGTGTCAATTGCATTTTTGTACTTTGTTGGATTGGTGAATATCTCAAAAGTGTATATACCATTTACCAACTCAGAGAATTCATTGAAATGATCAGCAATCATTTGTAATGCTTTGAAACCTATGAATGCGTTAATACGATCCAAAACAGCAGTGTTATTGTCGTTTGTAAGTTGGGTGTATATATCACCCTCCATATCTTCGGTAGCATCAAGTATGGATTCAACAGCTGATTCAACCTTAGCAGGATCATCTATCCAAGTTGGCTCAACGTTATTGAGCCAACTTAGAATAGTCATGATCGTTCCGTCAAGCTGATAATCAGCATCAACTATTGGAAAGTTTTTGTTTTTGAATCCAGATTCAACGAAAGAATTGATACTGTCAATCGCAGTCTTGATGTTATCAAAGTATGCTTTATTGATAATGATCTGCTCAGAATTAGGCATACTCATCAGTCCTTTCATTTAATCATTTACTTGTTATGCTTCTTCTTGTTTCTGTGATGATTGTTGTTGTAGTTATTGCTGTTGGCTTTATCTTCAGCAGGTGTCTCATCAACAGTCTCATCTGTGTCTTCAGTAGACTCCTCGTTGGATGTCTCATCAACAGTTTCGTCAGTATCCTCAACAACCTCTTCAGTTTCTGTAGTTTCATTAGTATCTTCGTCAACTGTAGGTGTTGTTTCTTCTATATCATATCCAATAAGCTCGGGTGATGATTCAGGTTCATCCCTATTATCTTCAGCTGTATCAACAACAGGAGTATCAACAGTCTCAGGTTTAACAACCTCAACAGTTGTAGTTGTATTATCAGTGAAGAATGACTTATAGTTCTTCTTAGTGATGAGAGCCTTTGTATCTGCTGAGTACAGCTTAAAGTTAGAGAAGTTAAGGAGTCTAGCTACTTCCTTCTCACTCATTTCCTGATTAAATACAGGAGGGATTGCACCAATTCCAGGAATTATACCTTTACCATGAATATTTACCTTCATTATTTTAGTACCTCATTTCATTAAGTTTTTCCCATAGCTTGACGAACCTTATCGACACTATAATATGATTCAGATATAATGTCAGTTTTAAGACCCATCGCCATGAAATATAGATCAGCTTGCAGTAATGTTGGTTTGTCATATACATTCGTCTTGATGTCTGCTAATCTAACATTACCCGTTTCAGCAATGGACATTAGCATGTTATCGTATTCAGCACTATTGTCTGCTCTAGCACCAATGATCTCTGATAAGATATCTTCAGCACCAACACCGACAAGAAGCTCGTTCTCAATACCTGTCATAGTACCTGCTTTAGATTCACCCTTAGCAGTACCAGTGAGCTCATCACGGTTTGTATCGCTTAGTGCAAGATCAGTCTTCTTAGTAGCCAACTGTTGAACACGTTTAATATTGAGATAACCAACCATTACTGGTTCTTTTGTTCTTACAGGACGGTTAGGATCACTCGAAATGTGGGGTAGATAAACGTATTCGAACAATTTAACACCCAACAACTC
>JAFVPU010000110.1 GCA_017505165.1 Clostridia bacterium | reverse complement strand
TTTTGTATTCGTCGGTCAAGAAATCTTTGAGCATTGTGTAGCGCTGAGCGGTGTAGTTGTTGTGAATCATACGAGCAAGAATTTGCTTTGAGCCTACAAGAACGACCGTCTTTTTTGCACGTGTGATGGCTGTGTAGAGAAGATTTCTCGTTACAATTATTGGTGCACCTGGAACAAGCGGGATCACCACGCAGTCAAATTCACTTCCTTGACTCTTGTGTATGGTGATTGCATATGCAAGAGTGATTTGATGGAGTTCGCTTGATGCGTATTTGCAGATTTTTCCATCATCAAATGTGATTGTTACTTCGTGAGTATCAGGTTCGATACGAGTGATATAACCAATGTCTCCGTTGAAAACTCCGCTTCCTTCTTGTGTTAGACCATTTTCTTCATATTTGATATATTGTATTTCATAGTTATTGCTAGTCTGCATAACTTTGTCGCCGACATGATATTTAGTGAAATCAAAGTTGAGTTCAATGCCTGTTATGTGTGGATTGATTGTGGATTGAAGTTGTTTGTTGAGATTGTCAATTCCACATGGACCTGCTTTCATTGGAGCAAGGACTTGAATATCTTTTGGCTTATAACCAAAATAATTTGGAAGTCGTGTTGTAACAAGGTCGATTATTGTTTGACTATTGTCTGATAAATCCTTGCCGGCTTCGTAGAAAAAGTCTTTGCTTGTATTGTCAATGATTGGCATTTTGCCATTGTTGATAAGGTGAGCGTTTGTGATAATCAAACTATCAGTGCCTTGACGATAAATATTGACAAGATGAGTGGTTTCGACCACTTTTGATTCAATCAAATCACGCAAAACATTTCCTGCTCCTACACTTGGAAGTTGGTCCTTGTCGCCAACAAGCACAAGGCGAGCGGTGGAGCGAAGTGCTTTGAGTAAATGATAGAATAAATTACAGTCCACCATACTGACTTCGTCAACAATGACAACGTCGGCATCAAGTGGATTATTTTCGTTTCTATGAAAGAAAGATTCTCCGTCAGCGGGATTTACTTCGAGTGCACGGTGAATAGTTTTTGCTTCAACACCACTAGTCTCGCTAAGACGTTTTGATGCTCGGCCAGTTGGGGCACAAAGAAGGACTTTCTTTCTTTGCTCTTTGGTTAAACTCAAAATACATTTTACAATTGTTGTTTTACCTGTACCTGGTCCACCCGTGATGATTGAGACACCCTTGGTTAGACTTGAGAGTACTGCATCAGTTTGTTCACCATTGAGTTGAATTTTGTTGATTCTTTGATACAAATTTATACTGTCGATAAAATTTAAATCGTTTTCAAATTGATTATGTGAGAGTTTGAAAAGTTTTCTCGCAATATATTTCTCTTGGAAATAAAATTTGGTCAACATACTCACATCTTGTCCATGATATGTGAAATTTTTAAGCATGCCTTCGATTTGAAGATAATCTACGCATTTTGCAACTAAATTTTCTTCACTTTCAGAAAAGTTTAAGATCTCCAAGCAATTAGATATCAATTCCTTAGTTGGAAGAAAGGTGTGCCCTTCGCGTTCGCTGGCAACCTTGAAAGTGTATACAAGTCCTGCCTTGATACGATTTTCGCCATACAAATCAATACCAAGTTTGATTGCAATCTTGTCTGCGGTAGTAAAGCCGATTCCGTCAATATCGTCTACAAGTTGATAAGGATTGGATTTGACAAGTTCAATAGTCTTGTCTTTATATATATTATAAATTTTGATTGCTGTATTTGTCGTGATGAAGTGTGATTGAAGAAACATTACAACATTTTGCATGTCTTTTATTTCATTATAAGCATTTGAAATTTCGATTGCTTTTTGCTTGCTAATACCACGGATTTTGCTGAGTTTGACCGGATTGAATTCCAAGATATCAAGACTGTCTTCTTTGAATTCGTCAACAATTTTTTTGGCTGTAACAGGACCTATTCCGTATATAAGACCGCTTGCTAGATATTTCTCGATTGCACTTAGAGTCTTGGGTTCAACAACCTTGACCTCTTTTGCTTGAAATTGCTCTCCAAATTTTTTATTTACAATAAAATCACCTTCGATCTCAAGTGTTTGCCCTTCAAAAACTTCTGGCATTGTGCCGACAACAGTAAGTCTCTTTTTATCGTATGACAAATTGATCACAGAATATCCATTCTCTGTGTTTCGAAAAACTGTATTTTCAACATTGCCGACTATTTTCATGTTTATATATTACTACATATTTTCAG
The DNA here is from genome assembly GCA_017505165.1 of Clostridia bacterium. Classification (GTDB taxonomy): domain Bacteria; phylum Bacillota; class Clostridia; order Christensenellales; family UBA1242; genus Onthoplasma. Next base: position 32,178 of record JAFVPU010000110.1, on the reverse strand, counting down.
ATTTCGCAATCAAAAACAAGGTAATTCGACCATATGTTCGATAAAAATATCTACATTTTTCGCCAAACTTTTGTCATCTCAATATATTGAGAATGGTGAAAAATTTCAAAAAGGGTATTGACAAATGGTGATTTTCCGATATAATTATCTTACAAAATTCGTTTTGGGGAGAAAATATGAAGAAATTCTTAATATTTCTAGTAGCAATCATAGTGGCTGTTTGTATGGGACTTACAACTTACTATTTTTTGCGTAATGATGAAGTTATTACAGTAGGAACAAAAGAGATTTATTGTAACGTTGATGACGTTATATATTTGGAAGAATTGAACATCAAAGTAGTAAAAAAGAGCAAGAAAACCAAATATAACTACAATGCTGGGGACGAAGAAGTTTTGTCTCACATTGAATATGATTCAGAAGGTGGATACTATAAGGCAAAGAAAGGTGGTAATACATCTATAGTTATATCTACAACTAATAAAAAATTCAAGAAATTGGAAGTTATGGTTCATATCGGTGATGGACAAGAAGAAAGCCCATATTATTTGAGCAGTGAAGCAGATTTGAAGAAAATCGGAAATATTTATGATGAAAATGCTTGCTTCAGCTTGAGAAACGATATTGTTCTTTCAAAAACATTCCAACCTATCGGTATCAAAGAAGATGGTTTGACATTTACAAGTTTTGGTGGAAAGTTCTTTGGTAACGGACATTCAATATCAGGTCTTAATCTTGACAAGGCAACATATACAAATGCTGGATTGTTCTACGAACTCAACAATGCTACAGTCAAAGATTTGACAATAAGAAACACTACAATTGTAGGTGGATATGACAACATTGGTACATTGGCTGGAAAAGCTAGCGGTACTATCGAAAGAATCAATGTAGTGAACACAAAGATCACAAAGAATCAAAACGCTGGAACAGTTGGTGGATTAGTTGGTAGTATTGAAGGACAAAATTCTGTTGTATCTATGTGCGGAGCAAAAGGTGTTACAATCGAAGTTACTTCAGCGTCAAATGATATCCAAGTTGGTGGTTTGATTGGTAGAGTATCTGAATCAATGATCAGTTCAACTTATGCAACAACTGATTTTGTTATTGACAATTCAATTGTGGCAAATGTAGGTGGATTGGTTGGAGAATTCAAAATCGGTCAAACAAGTGGTAATATCCAACATTCATATGCAGTGGCAAATAGTAATTATACAAATTTAGGTGCATTTGTAGGTAAAATTTCTACATTGAATGGATTTGATGCTTCAACAGTTAATACAAGAAGATTCTTCATTGGTAACTATGTAGCATTAAACGGAAAATCTGCAATCAAGAATGATGAAAGTACTGTATTTAATACATTGTCAGACAAAGTAAAACATTTGTATTTGATTGAAGGTTTGACAAGTGAAAATGATCTCAAGAATAATGATGAATTTATATTCTATGCTGTTGGTGATAATGCTAGCGATAAAGTTTTGTGGAATATAAGCATCTGGACAATTCAAGACAACAAATTGCCTGAATTGAAATTCATTGAAACAACTGATGTATCAGTAAGCAATGAATATCTCACAAGAGATTTGAATAGTGAAACAGTAGGAGATCAAAATGCTCCAAATACTGAAAATGTTGAAAAATTTGTTGAAATATTTGCAAAAGATAATGATGGAGTTAAATACGTTTTGAAATCTGACGTAGATTTGACTGGTGTTGATTGGACTCCTCATGCGCTTACAAATAGTATTATTGATGGTCAAGGTCATGTTATTAAAGGTTTGAATATCAAAAATGCTTCAAATGGATTGGCTGGATTGTTCTCTTATATTGATAATAGTACAATCAAGAACTTGATCTTTGAAGATACTATTGTGGATGTTAATGCTGACAATGTTGGTGTTCTGGCTGGAGAAATTAGATCTTCAGATCAAGTTGCAGTTTCAACAATTCAAAATGTTGTTGTGAAGAATACTGCTATCAAGAATGCAACTATCAATAATTTTGGTCTTATTGCAGGAAAGATGGTGAAAGGAAATCTTCTTTCAAACGCAGTACGTGAATTGACAATAGCAGATCAAGCTGATATCAAAAATATAGCAGGTTTCGTGGCTGTTGCCGAAGAAGGATATATTGAAGATTCAGTTATTACCTATTTGACTATTTCAGGAAAAGAAAATGTAGCAGGTTTGGTTGCTATCAACAATGCTACAATCAATGGAGTATTTGCTGAAGTTGGAATAGTACACAACAATGATTCAGCAGCTGCAAATATTGGTGGATTGATTGCTCAAAACAATAAGGATATTCAAAATATTGTTTTGGAAGCAAATATTATCGTTAAGAAAGCGGTAAATACTAACTATATCGGTGGTATTGCTGGTATAAATAATGGAACAATTTCAAATGCGAAATTGACAGGCAAAGGAATTGCTTTTGAAGCAAAAACTGGTGCTGTGAATTATGTCGGTGGTGTTGCTGGAGCACACAACGGACAAATGAACAATGTATATTGTCATCTTGAAAATGTTGGAACAATGTTTGATGGAGAACAAATGTATGTTGGTGGTATTGCCGGAAGATTGAATGGTAATGTAACACAAGCTATCGCAGGAAGCAATCTTCAAGGAAACTATGTCGGTGGTATTGCTTCAACAATGAACAAAACTCAAGCAATAGTTGATCAAGTTTTGGTCGGAAAATATGCTGAAGGAAAAGTGTCAGACATTGTTATAGAGGGTAATGTTCATGTTGCAAACTTGGCATGTGATTTGGTTGCCGGAACAATGAAAAATATTCAATGTTCAAGCGAACTCAAGGGTGGTAACAATTCAACTCAAATATCTTTGGTTGTTGTTATGCTTCAAGATAAAGCTGTTGTTAGAAATGTAACAGTTGATTCAGCTCTCAATGGACATGGAACATTCTATCTTGAAACTAGAAATGACATTGTTGAAGGAAACGGAACAAGACCTAACAACATTTATGAAGAAAGAGGACATAACACAGGAATTATGGAAAGTGTTGTTATCAATACAAGCAAGGCAAAAGCAAATGGATTGTCTTATAAGAGTGCTGAAGTGATTGCTCAATTGTGGGGATCAACATACGAAAGCTCTGGCAATAAGAACTTTGTGAAACCGGTTAATAATAGCGAATTCGCAAGTGCTTCAACATTCAAAGGAAGCTATTCAGTGAAAGCAACATTCAGATTGGCATGGATTATTCCTATCAATCATTCTTGGAACAGAAACTTAAGTTTCGATTTTGCAAATCAAATCTGGACTGAGAACTTTGGAATTCAATTAACTTTCTTGAGTAATATTTAAAAAAGATAGGCGAAAAGCCTATCTTTTTGTTATGAAAAAATATCCGCAAAATGCGGATATTTTTGGTTGCTAATTTAGACTTAACTCAAACTATTGAGCGTTCTTTTCGTTGTCATAAGCAGCCAAGATTGCAGCACTGATCTGCTCTCTAGTTTCAGTGTTCAATGGGTGTACGATATCTCTGTAATCGCCACCTGGTGCTTGTTTTGAAGGCATAGCGATGAAGTTTCCGTTAGCACCTTCAATGATTTTGACATCATGCACTACAAATGCATTGTCAATTGTAAATGATGCAACAGCTTTCAATTTGCTATCTTCTTTAGTCACCAAACGAATTCTGATGTCTGTGATATTCAAGTCTGTTCACCTTCCCCTTTTTTAGATTAACTATCTAGTAGTCAATAGTATTTTAACTTAATTTCGATTTATTTGCAAACATTTTTCACTAGTATTACAAATTTTCTTTTTCTTACATATAAAAGTATATGGATATTTTGAAGGTAGAGAGAATTTTGTTTTTAGGTATTGGTGGAGTGAGTATGCATCAGCTTGCACTTTTTATGAATCGAAATGGTGCAAAGGTGTTTGGATATGATGCTTCAAATAATGATTATGTCAAAAAATTGAAATCTGAAGGTGTTGAAGTTTCGAAAAGATTTAATCTTGATTTTTTGCCAATTGACTTGTGTGTTTGTTCTCCTGCAATCAAAGAGGACAACAAATATATCGAATATTGCAAAACGAATAAAATCAAGGTGATGGATAGAATTGATTTTTTGAATGAGTTGTCCTCTCATTTCAAAAGCGTGATTGCTGTGGCTGGAACTCATGGAAAAAGTACAACTGCAAGTTTGATTTATGAAATCTTGCGAGTGGCAGGCAAGAAAGTTTCTTGTCATATAGGTGCTGATGTGTTTGCTCCAAGGTTTAGTCTTGGTGATGACTATTTGGTTTTGGAAGCGTGTGAATATAACAAAAGTTTCTTGAAAATAAATCCTACAATTTCGGTTGTAACAAATGTTGAAGCGGAACATATGGATAGTTATAAAAATATGTTTTCACTTCACACTGCTTTCTCAACTTTTATGAAAAGAGGCATGAAGCGTTATACTTTCAGAGAAAATAGCACACGATTTTTGTCGAGAGTGAAAGATGTTGTTTTTGTTGATAAAACTAAGTACAACATTATGCCGAAAATAAAGGGAGAATATAATTTGAAGAACATATCGCTTGCCATAAAAGTTTGTGAGGATTTGGGTGTTGAAGGTAAGGATATAATAAATGCTGTTAATAATTTTTCAGGTATTCCGAGAAGGTATGAACTTATAGGACGAATGGGAGAGAAGAAAGTTTACATAGATTATGCGCATCATCCGACAGAATTGAGATCGTTTTTGGCCTTATATAATTCGGAGCATAAAAATTGTCTTATTGTTTTTCAACCGCATACATATTCAAGAACAAAACGTTTTTTGAAAGAGTTTGTGGATATTCTGAAGCATCAAAAAAATTTGTGTATATACAAAGAATATCCTGCAAGGGAAAAATCTACACAAGGCATATCTTCAAAACAACTTTATGAATTAGTAAAAAAAGAAAATCCGAATGTTTTCTATTCAGCGTCTAGACGGAAGATTGAAAAGAGAATAAACGAATATTCTTCAATTGCATTTGTTGGAGCGGGAGATATCAACAAAATTGCGGTGCAAATTGTGGAAAACTATAAAATTTCTAATACAAAACAATAATCATATAGTTTTTGAATAATTAGTTTCATTGTATAATTTCACTCTATTAAGCAATAGTGATAAATTGACTGTTGAAAAGAAATCAAAAAAACAGTTGACAAAATGTATTTTTCAATGTATAATCAGTATGCTTAAAAAAAATAGAGGAGAAAATTATGAAAAAGGATATCCAACCAAATTACGTAGAAGTTAAATTTGTTTGTGCTTGTGGAAATGAGTTTATGAACAAAACTGCTAAAGTTGGTGTTAAAGAAGGAGATATTGTTAAACTTGAAGTTTGTGATAAATGTCATCCGTTCTTTACTGGTCAACAAAAGCTTGTAGATACTGAAGGTCGTGTAGACAAATTTAATAAGAAGTTTAATCTTAAATAGCAATTTGCGCACCTGTTTTTTTGCATGCCAAAAGGATAGGTGCGTTTTTTGTTGCAAAGATTAAGTTGAAAAAAGATATGTGAATATAGTTTACATATAAAAGGGAAGGTGCGGCAAACTAAATTTGCCAAAGGGAAATTATGAAAACAATCGAATTAAGAAAACAAATTAAATCTGAATTTGATGAACTTGGAATCGAGAAGGAAGACGCCGATTTTATTATTGCTGAAGTCTTGGGTTTGGAGAGGACAGAATTGTTTATGATTCAAGAACTTGACGACGGGCAAGTCGAAACGATTATGGAAATGGTGGAAAAACGCAAGAGTGGAATACCAGTTGATAAAATTTTCCATAAGTCTTATTTCTTTGGTCTCGAGCTTGAGGTAAATGAAGATGTCTTGAGTCCAAGACAAGATTCGGAAATATTGGTTGAAACTGCGATTAAATATATCAAAGAACGTGAATATAAAACAGCGCTTGATATGTGTACGGGATCGGGTTGTCTCGCTATTTCAATTAAGAAGCATACAGATATAGATATGACTGCTGTTGATGTTTCGCAAAAAGCAATAACAATTGCAAAAAGAAATGCAAGACAAAACGAAGTTGATATCAACTTCATTCGTTCCAATATGTTTGAAAAGGTTGAAGGAAAATTTGATATAATAGTGAGCAATCCACCATATATATCAACAGACGAATTGCCACTTTTGGACAGGGAAGTTGTTGAACATGACCCTATACTTGCGCTTGATGGCGGACCAATGGGACTTAAGTATTACAATATTATCCATGATAATTTGAGAAACGTCTTGAATGATGGTGGAGTTTTGATATTGGAAATTGGAGATGATCAAAAACTACTTTTGATGAGTTTGTTTAATGATTTCAATTGCATTGGTTGTTTACAGGATTTATCAAGTAACGACCGAGTGCTTATATTTGAAAAATAAAAGGAGGAAACAATGTTAGATAAATTGAAAGCTATAAAAGATAAATTTGATAACCTTACGCAAGATATTGCAAATCCTGAAATTATCGCCGATACAAAAACTTGGCAGGCTAAAGTGAAAGAACATTCATCATTGCAACCTCTCATGGAAGAATATGAGTCATATGCAAAGATGATGAAAGAAAATATAGACGCAACCGAGTTGTTGGAAGTTGAAACTGACACTGAGATGCGTGCAATGCTTGAAGATGAGTTGCAATCACTAAAGGAAAAAATTGCTGAAAGCGAAGATAGACTCAAAATTTTGCTTTTACCAAAAGATGAAAACGATTCAAAAAACGTTATTCTTGAAATTCGTGGCGGTGCCGGCGGTGAAGAAAGTGCTCTTTTTGCACACAGTCTTCTTAGAATGTATCAAATGTATTGCGATTCTCACCGCTATAAAATGGAAATTCTCAACATAGAAGAAACCGAGTTGGGTGGTGTGAAAGAAGTTCAAGCTATGATTACGGGTAAAAATGCTTATGCAAGATTCAAATTTGAATCAGGTGTGCACAGAGTTCAACGTGTGCCAGAAACCGAAAGTCAAGGTCGTGTGCACACTTCAACAAGCACGGTTGCAATTTTGCCAGAAATGGAAGATGCAGATGTTGAGATTAACGACAAAGATATTCGTATCGATCTTTTCCGTTCTAGTGGTGCTGGTGGTCAAAAAGTCAACAAGACAGAGTCCGCAATTCGTATAACACACTTCCCTACAGGAATTGTTGTAAGTTGTCAAGACGAGAGAAGTCAAACTCAAAACAAAGAAAAAGCTTTTGCTATGCTCAGAAGTAAACTTTATGACTATTATCAACAACAAAAAGAAAGCGAATATAGTCAAAACAGAAAAAGTCAAGTAGGAACAGGAGACAGAAGTGAACGTATCAGAACATACAACTTCCCTCAAGGTCGTGTAACTGACCACAGAATCGGTCTCAGTATATTCAATATTGATGCGTTTATGGATGGAGATATTGATGAGATGATTGATGCTTTGACACTTGCTGATCAACAAAGAAAGTTGAGTGAACAAAACGATTAAGGTATTGACAGATTCAAGATAGTGGTTTATAATAATTTCACAAGGAGAAATATTATGCGTCTTATTGTGAAAATGGCAAGTATGAACAAAAAGCCAATAGAAATAACAGAGTTAAAAAATCTCACTCAAAAGCAGAAAAAACAAATTGCTATTGCAAATCAATTGAAAGCAGATGGGTATAAAATTTTGCCAGTAAGCGTTGAAGAATTTCTTAGATAAATATTGAAACTAAAATTGGTTTGATATTTTTAGTGTAACAGGAGATAAATATGGGTTTGGTTAATAGAATAGCAAAATATAAGATTGAAAGAAATATAAAAAAGAGATCAAAATTAGTTGTCAAATTACAAGACAAACAAAAAGAATATTATTCAATGTGTGAGAGTTTGAAAGGTTCTCCAGTACATCTTGATTTTGTTCATAAATATTGGGAAGAGAGAATTGCAAATCTTGAGGAAAAAATTGTAAGAATGGACAAAAAGATTGAAGCAGATGCTCTAAAATATAACGAAAGAAATTCAAGTTTATAATAATTCTATATAGACAAAACGAGACAAAAGTCTCGTTTTTTATTTGCTTAAATCTCAAGTCTATGTTATAATTTAATAGGAGAATATTATGGCAAAATATTTGAAAATCAATTCAAAGAAAGGTTATATAGAAGATACAGCAGCAATTGCGCATGAAAAATTCAACAGAATGCGTCATGTTGTTTTGGGCTGTATGCTCGGAGATTTTGATAATAACGGCGAGTATTTTGTAACACCTGAGATTGTTGAGGAACTCATCAATCTTGAGAAGCGTATTATAGAGTCGATTGACAATATTGATTTGTGTGAGAGTTTTCTGAAGCTTGACAAACCTATCACTTTTGCTATTACTTTTCAAAATGATAAAGCAACATTATCCTTGCTTGAAAAAATGAACCATGGCGCCAATTTCAAACTTAATGGTGGTGCATATAGTAATATCAATGAATATGTTTTGTCAGAGATTGAGACCAGTGGTGCTGTTGATAAGAATGCTGTGTACAGAATGTGGAACGTGAAAGCAGGTGGCGGACAAGCCCTTGACATATTCCATATGGATCCAGAGACATTGGCAAAATTTGCAGGTATAACAAGAAGATTCAAATATTTGCTTTCAGCCAATAAGAAATTATTGCAAAAAGAAGAAAAAATTGAAGAAATAGAATCAACTTATTTCAACAAGATGATGGCATTGATCGCTCGATATCCAAAGTTGAAATTGGTAGTAGAAAAAGAAATCAAAACTCAACTTGACGAAAAGTCAGGTTTGCTCAGACTTGATAAGCCAAACTTCATGAAGACAATGAATGAAATTGTGGCAGATGTGATTGAAGATCATATTGAAGTTTTGAACGAAGATGAGCAGAAAAAATTCAATTCTGATAGACATAAAGTTGAGAACGAATATAATCTTGAAGTTACAAATGAGATAGATATTAAAACTGAAAAAATAGAACATGATCTTAATGTTGATCCAATTGTACTTCCAAAGATTGAGACTTTGGGAGAAGAAGATAAAAAAACGGTAGAAAATCTTGGCGAAGAGTTCATAGAAGAAGAAAAGAAAGTAGAAGAACGAATTCAAGATGATGTTCTTACCCTAGCTACAGGTAAAGTTTCTGAAGAAAATAACGCAAAAGAAACAAAGGTTGAGGGATCAAGAAATCTTATTGTTGAATCAATCAAAGCTGAGAAAGAAGTTGAAAATAAAAAAGAAGAAGCGGACACTCTATCAGATTTACAAAGAGCTTATTTGACAGCGGTAGAACAAGGCGGGAAAAAGGATACAAAGAATACAAAAGAAGATGCTTCTGCCAAGTTGGAAGCGATTGAAACTATTTTTGAAATACAAACAGGAAAAAAAGGTGTAAAAACACCAAAAGGTCTTGGGGTTGTAACATCTGCAGAAACAACATCTACACAAACAGATGGCAAGAAAAAAGTCGTTGGAGTAGAATTAAAAGAGACTGGCAGAGTATTATCAAAAATGATAGGAGATGATACTAGAAGCAGAATTCAAACAGCTCGTCAAACAACACCAAAAGAAGTTGATACTGCAGGGGCGGATGAAACACAACAGGCTGAAGAAAATAAAAAGAAAGAAGAAAGAAAAAATTTAATTGCTTCTGTCACAGAAGTTGGTAATGATACTAAAACGAAGAAAGCAAAAACAGGACCAAAGGAAAAACCGGGATATATAAGTAAAGTAAAACCTGGTGGCAACGATAATCTTTTAGTTGGCAGAAATGATGGTGGAGATGGTGATGATACGCTCGGCACACCTACAGAAACAACATCTACACGAGCAGAAACTCAAACAAACAATCAAGATCAGCAAATACCGAAAAGTCTTATGGAAACTATAAATCAGAATAGAGAATCAATAATGAGTGGCAAATTCGACCTTGGTGGGGTAAAAACTGAAAAAGCAGTAGACATAACTACAGATAATGCGGTAGAAGTAACGACAGAAAATCCAATAGAAGTAACGACAGAAAATCCAATAGAAGTAACGACTAGAGAAGAAGTAGACATAACTACAGATAATGAGGTAGAAGTAACGGCAGGAAATGTAGCAGGGTGATAGATTCAAAAGATAGATTCTACACTATAAATAGCTTTGGATGATTGAGAAAGTAAACAGAAATCTTTGCGCGTGGTTATCGTGAAAAGAAAAACCTGCTGAACAACTAGAATATAGAATTCAAACAAACAAGGCAACTTGTGGTTACGAGACAAAAAAATAAAAAAACCGTAAATTATTTACGGTTTTTTATTAAACTTCATTATTCTTTTCAAACAAATTTCCATAAGCTTCAGTCAATGAATCATTTGTAACATCTGTTAAATATGCGGTAATTCCCGCCAAGAAAGGATTATATTTGGTTGTTGACTTGCTTGTTTTTAGAATATCTTCTCCCAAGAATCTATTTAAATCTCTAATTAATATTTCTGCATTTATTTTATATCCTTTTGGAATAAAGAAAGAGACTTTTTGATAATATCTAGAAAGAATAGTATTTAAAGGGCCATTTGCAACAGCAACTACTAATGGAATGTCATCATAATTTTTCTTGACATATTGAACTACTTCATCCAAAAATAATCTTTCTGTATTTTCACCTTTGATATAGTATCTATTTTTAATTTTGTCTTGATTGTTATAAAGTTCGGTAGCAAATTGTGATTCTGTTGGATTAAAATCTAAAACTACTTCTGCCATAATTTTCTCCTTATTGATTGTTGGTATTTTTTGTTTTCTTAGCATTTAATACTTTTGATTCACTGGTTGTTTTTGCTGTGTTTATTTTTTTTGTTGGTGTTTTTGTATCGACCTTTTTGTTCGAAGTCTTCTCTTTGCTTGTCGGTTTAATTGAGTTGATTTCTTCTTTTACTGTTTTTGCTTTCACTGATTTGGTTTTTCCGTTTTCAATAGTGTAGATGATGTCAGCAGAATCGTCATATCTATCGTCATGAGTGAATAAAATCAATGTTTTTGTATTCAAGATTGGATCTGTCAAAATTTTTCTCACGTTGTTTTTGAAAGACTGACTTACTTCATCAGGAAGTTCGTAAACCATTAAGATTTTGCAATTTGAAAGCATTGCGCGAAGAAGACCGATTGCGAATAAATGTTCGCTTGACTTGATATCGCTTATTTGAGTAGAGTAGCCAAAAGGATACTTTGTGATAAGTTTGTCTATTTTGGTGTATTCGGCAAGTTTCTTTACTTTTTCGAAATCTGATTCCATAAGACAAAGATTTTCTCTTATAGTTCCTTTGATGAATGTTGGTCGAGAGGAACAGTAATATATATGATTTTTGAACGTGCTTTCGTTATAGTCATACAAATTCAAGTTGTCAAGAAGGACCACACCATCTGTAGGCATAATTCTTCTTCGAAGAAGATTGAATATGAGGCGTTTGCCACTACCACGTTCTCCTTTGATGATATTGACACCATTCATTTTGAATGATAAGTCAATTTCTTTGAGTTTTCCATAATTTACAGAACTTTTATCTGGATTGTTATAACTAACATTGATGAGTCCAAGGTTGTAGCCATCCGCTTTGATGTTGATGTCTCCGTATTTTTTGATTTCTTTATCTTTGAGTCCTAAAATCAAATTCACCCTGTCAACATCTACACGCATGTTTTCGAGATTCAAAGATTTGTCAAATAATGAATTTAGTTTTTCTGTACAAGTCATTAGGTAAGGAACGACTATCAAATAACTTGTCATTTCAAGTGCGTTTTTGCTGACTTTAAATAACAAGAAAGCCGAAATCAAATAAATGATGGTACACCATACAAGTCTATATACATTTTCACGTGTTGAGTATGTCATATAGTATCTGCCATAACTTTTTGCTTGATTGTTGATTTTTTCTGTTATTTCTTGACCGTAAGTATCTTTTTGTTTCAATTCTTCAATTACCGGTTTTCCATCAACTATTTTTGCGAAAGAGGTCATCATAATATCTTTTGTTTCATATCTCTCATTCATGATTCGTCCCATCTTACGATTGTAGTGAGTGTATACAAACCCGTTTGCAACACCTAGTCCAATTACAACAAGTCCAGCCAGCCAGTTCGCATTAAATATTGCAACTAGTGCAATGGCAACCAAAACAGAGTAACCTACAAATATAGCTACGACGTCAGGGAACTCTGATAAGTGTCCAAGATTGTTCACAGCTATGTTGAGAACTTTTTCTTTTGGCATTTGTTTTAAGGATGAATCTTCGCAGTTTGTGATTTTATCATATATCTTGTTTGTAACTGTGCGTTTGATTTGTGCCACAATGCGAACATAAAACACGTATTCCCAATGGTAAAACAATTGTCTTAATATGATAGAGAGAAGTTCAAGGCCAAGATAGACAAAAGCCATGGTCCAGTTTTCTTCATACATATAGTTGATTGTTTTTGCTGCCAAAATGGTCATAATAGCGAGCAAAACAGTATAGCCACAAAAAGTCAAAATTTGACCGATCCAAAGTGGCTTGCTTGGTTCACATAATTTATACCAAGATTTTAAAATATTCTCTTTCTTTCGTTTCATGTGCTTATTTTAGCACAAATTTTTGAATTTCAAAAACGATTTTCAATATTAAAATGATATTTGATGAGTAAAAAATGAATTGTTTTATATTTAATATTTATATGGTAAAGTGTTTTAGGGTGATTAAAAAAAGAGATAAAAAAGTGAAAAATCACATTATAAATAAATTTTGAGAAATTTGTAAAAAAGGGTTGACAAAGATAAATGTATTTGCTAGAATAACAACGCTGATTTGGTGAAATTTCGGATTTCACGAGTGGGTTGAAGCATAAGGTTGCATTTTCTAGCAAGCAGAAAATGGGAATTTGTGCTGACCATAGTCCTTTTGGACGCCAGCGAAAAATAAGGGCAAAAGCCCGATTTATTTTTGAGAATCGGCACTTAACACACGGCTAGGTGTTCACGTGCGTAAGCGTAGGCGTATCATTTATATGAACGTTTGCGAACTGCCACAACTGAAGTTAAGGTTAGGTAAGCTGGTAATTGTGTTGACTAAAATAAAAAAGGAGAAAAAATTATGGCAACAACAAAATTGAGAATCAAACTTGCTTCATATGATACAGGTTTGCTCGAAAATGTGGTTTCAAGAATTCTTGACACTGCAGAGAAGTCTGGATGCAAAGTATCTGGACCAATTCCACTTCCAACAAAGAAGGAAGTTGTTACAATTTTACGTAGTGTTCACGTAAACAAAGATTCAAGAGAACAATATGAATCAAGAACACACTTTAGACTTATCGACGTCTATGCACCTAATGCAAAAGCTGTGGATACACTTCTTAAGATGAATGTTCCATCAGGTGTTGACATTAAGGTAGAATTATAGGAGGTATACTGTGGAAAAAGCAATAATTGGTAGAAAGATTGGTATGACACAAGTTTTTGCTGATGACGGTAGGGTTGAACCTGTAACAGTCATTGAAGCAGGCCCTTGCTATGTTACACAAATCAAAACAAACGAAGTTGATGGATACAACTCTGTTCAAGTAGCTTTCGGCGAAATCAAAGAAAAGAACGTAAACAAAGCTCAAACAGGATTGTTCAAGAAAGCTGGCGTTGAAAACAAACGCATTATGAAAGAATTCCGTTATGACGACACATCAAAATTCGCAGTTGGACAAGAAATCAAAGCTGATATGTTCGCTGAAGGAGACATTGTTGACGTAACTGGTACAACAAAAGGTCATGGTTTCACTGGCGTTATCAAACGTTGGAATCACCACAGACTTAAAATGACTCACGGTGTTGGTCCTGTTCATAGAGAAGTTGGATCAATGGGTGCAAACTCAACACCATCTAGAGTTTTCAAAGGCAAGAAGATGCCTGGACATTATGGTCATGAAACAGCAACTGTACAAAATCTCAAGATTGTACGTGTTGACGCAGATAGAAATTTGATTTTGGTTAAGGGTGCTATCCCTGGTGCTAAACAATCAATTGTTACTATCAAGTCGGCTGCTAAAGCTTAAAGGAGTTAACAATGGCTAAACTTAAAGTTTATAATATGAAGAAAGATGCAGTGGGCGATATCGAACTTAACGATGGCGTTTTCGCTGTAGAATATAATGAAGCTCTTGTTCACCAAGTTGTAGTTGCATTGCACAACAACGCAAGACAAGGAACAAAAAGCACTCTTACTCGTAGTGAAGTTAGAGGAAGCAAAAAGAAATTATACAGACAAAAAGGAACAGGCGGTGCTCGTCATGATGAAAAGAGTGCTCCAATCTTCACTGGTGGTGGTGTAGTATTTGCTCCAAAGCCAAGAGATTTCAGAGAGAAAATCAATAAAAAGATGAGAGATATCGCTTTCAGTTCTGCTGTATCTCAAAAAATCAGACAAAACGAAGTGTTCATTTTGGACGAAATCAACTTTGCTGATGCTAAAACAAAAGCAGCTGTTGAATTCTTGAACACATTCGGTCTTAACAAACGTACTATCATTGTTACTGATGGTAAAGATGAAAATGTTATCAAAGCTACTGGTAATATTCAAAAAATTACTTGTGTTGACGCAAGCTTGTTGAATGTTGCAGAAGTTGTTGAAAACACATATATCGTGTTCACTAAGGACGCAATTAAGAAATTAGAGGAGGCATACGTATAATGAAAGCACAAGAAATCATATTAGAGCCTATTATGACAGAAAAATCATACGCAGGCATTCCTAACAAAATTTACACTTTCAAAGTTGCTTTGAGCGCAAACAAGATTGAAATCAAAAACGCTGTTGAAGAGTTGTTTGAAGTTCAAGTTGCTCGCGTTAATACTATGACTTGTAAAGGTAAAACAAAATCTAGAAATACAAAAAGCGGTCGAGTTGTTGGAAAGACAAGCGATTACAAGAAAGCTATCGTTTTCTTGAAGCCAGAATCTAAGGCAATCGCATTCTTCGAGAACTTGAACTAAAAGGAGTAATTATGGCTATAAGAAAAATGAAGCCTATGTCAGCTGGTAGCAGATTTGTTACATACAAAACTGGTGAATTGACAAAGGGTGCAAAAGTTGAAGAAAGCTTGCTTACAAGCGTGAAAAAGACTGGTGGTCGTAATGCTCAAGGTAAGATCACTGTAAGAAATATCGGTGGTGCAAACAGACGTAAATACAGAATTATCGACTTCAAACGTAACAAAGATGGTATCGTGGCAAAAGTTGATAGCATTCAATACGATCCAAACAGAACAGCATACATTGCACTTTTGGTTTATGCAGATGGTGAAAAGAGATACATCATTGCTCCAAAAGGATTGAATGTAGGCGACAGAGTTATGAGTGGTGCTGGTGCTGAAATCAAAGCTGGTAACGCTCTTGAACTCAAAGATATTCCACTTGGTTCAATGATTCACAATATTGAATTACAACCAGGTAAGGGCGGACAACTTGTTCGTAGTGCTGGACTTTCAGCACAATTGATGGCAAAAGAAGGAAAGTATGCAACTCTCCGTCTTCCATCAGGTGAAATGAGAAAAGTATTTGCTAATTGCCGTGCAACAATCGGTGAAATTGGTAATGAAGAAAACGAAATTGTATCATTGGGTAAAGCTGGTAGAAAACGTCATATGGGTGTTAGACCTAGCGTGCGTGGTTCTGCAATGAACCCAGTAGATCACCCACACGGTGGTGGTGAAGGTAAGTCTCCAGTTGGACATGCTGGTCCTGTTACACCTTGGGGTAAACCTGCACTTGGATACAAGACTAGAAAACACAAGAAAGCTTCTGACAAACTTATTGTCAAGAGAGCTAGTGCTAAGTAGGAGAGTTTATGAGTAGAAGTTTAAAGAAAAAACCATTCGTTGAAGCTAAATTGATGTCTAGAGTTCAAGAAATGAATGAAAAGGGTGAGAAGAAAGCTATCAAGACTTGGTCAAGATCAAGCACAATCTATCCCGATTTCGTAGGACACACAATTGCTGTTCACAATGGTAGAAAACATATACCTGTGTACTGTACTGTCGATATGGTAGGCCACAAGTTGGGCGAATTCGCTCCAACTCGTACCTTCAAAGGCCACAAGCAAAAAGAAGCTAAATAGGAGTGAATTATGGCAAAGAGAATTAGAGAAAAAACTGAAAAAATCAAAATGGCTCGTGATACACGTCCTCATGCTAGCGTGCGTTATGCTCGTCTTGCTCCTACTAAAGCAAAGATCGTGATCGATACAGTTAAGGGCAAAAATTTTGATGATGCAGTTGCAATCTTGAGCTATATGCCTCATGATGCAGCTAAAATACTTTTAAAGGTTGTTAAATCTGCTGGAGCAAATGCTGAAGTTAAGGGTATGAATTCACATGATCTTATCATCGCTGAAGTTGTTCTTGGCAGTGGACCTGTAAGAACAAGTCACTACAATATTCGTGGTCGTGGTCATGGCGCTGAAAGAATCGTGTCTAGAACAAGCCACATCAAAGTGATTCTTGGAGAAAAGGAGTAATTATGGGACAAAAAGTTAATCCAAATGGAATGAGATTGGGTATCAATAAGACATGGAACTCTTTTTGGTACGCAGACAAGAAAGATATTGCTAAAAACATTAAGGAAGATAACGTTATCCGTACTTATATCCTTAAAGATTATAAAGCATGTGCAATTTCAAATGTTATGATCGAAAGAACAAATGATGCAGTTACTGTTTCAATCTACACTGGAAAACCTGGTGTTTTGATTGGTCAAAAGGGCGCTGGCGTTGAAGCTTTGAAGAAAAATATTGAAAAATTGTCAAGTGCTAAGAAAGTCAACGTAAATATCGTTGAAGTTAAAAATCAAGATTTAGATGCAAAATTGGTTGCTGAAAGCATTGCTGCACAACTTGAAAAACGTGCTCAATTCAGACGCGTTATGAAAGCTGCTATGCAAAGAGTTATGCGTGCTGGTGCTGTCGGTGTTAAAACTATGGTATCTGGTCGTCTTGATGGTGCTGAAATTGCTAGAAGCGAACACTATCACGAAGGTTCACTTCCACTTCACACTATTAGAGCAAACATTGACTACGCTTGCGTAGAAGCTCACACTACTTTTGGTGTTTTGGGTGTAAAAGTTTGGATCTACAAGGGTGAAATTTTAGGCAAGGTTTCTCAAAGCACTGTTCAAAACCACAAGAAAGGAGAGAACTAATATGTTAATGCCTAAGAGAGAAAAAAGAAGAAAACAATTTAGAGGTCGTATGACTGGTCGTGCTATTCGTGGAAGCAAGGTTGTTTATGGAGATTACGGTCTTCAAGCAACTGAACCATGTTGGATGACATCAAATCAACTTGAAGCAGCTCGTGTTGCTATCAACAGATATATGAAACGTGGTGGTAAAGTTTGGATCAAAGTTTTCCCAGACAAGCCAATCACAAAGAAACCTGCTGATACTCGTATGGGTAGTGGTAAAGGAGCTCAAGTTGGACACGTTGCAGTCGTAAAACGTGATAGAGTGATCATGGAAGTTAGTGGTCCAAGTGAGGAAGTATGCCTTGAGGCATTGAGACTCGCTTCTCACAAATTGCCATGTAAAACTAAGATAGTTCGCAAGAACGAAGGCGGTGAAAACAATGAAGAATAATTATAACAACATGTCTATTCAAGAATTGATTGCTGAAGAAGAAAAGCTCAGAAAAGAACTTTTCAACATGAACTTCCTCAACAAAGTTGGTCAACTTCAAAACAATTCTAGTATTAGAACTACAAAGAAAAACATCGCTAGGGTAAAAACAGCCCTTCAAGCAAAAAAATTAGCTGGAGCAAAGGAGTAATATTATGGAAGAAAAGAAAGTAAACCACAAGACAATCCAAGGTGTTGTTGTTTCTGATAAAATGGACAAAACTATTACTGTTTTGGTTACTAGCAAGAAGAAACATCCAATTTACAAGAAATATGTAACTTATACAAAAAAATATAAAGCTCATGATGAGAAAAATGATGCTCATGTTGGCGATACAGTAACTATTGTTGAAACTCGTCCACTTAGCAAAGACAAATATTTTAGACTTCTCACCATTGTCGAAAGAGCGAAGTAGGAGGCCGATATGATACAACCATTATCTACATTAAACGTGGCTGACAACACAGGCGCAAAGAAAATTATGTGTATTCGTTGCCTTGGTGGTTCAGTTGTTAAATCTGCAAACATTGGCGATATCATTGTGGCTTCTGTTAAAAAAGCTGATCCAGATGGTAAAGTAAAGAAAGGTGAAGTTGTTATTGCTGTTATCGTACGTTCTAAAAAGGGTGTACAAAGAGCAGACGGTAGTTCAATCAAATTTGATGAAAATGCTGCAGTTCTTATTGGTAAAGACAAACTTCCTCGTGGTACTCGTGTATTTGGACCAATCGCAAGAGAACTTCGTGCAAAGGGATTCAACCAAATTATCTCACTTGCACCAGAAGTGTTGTAGGAGGCTAAGATGAAATCAAGTGTTAAAAAAGGCGACAACGTAGTTGTACTTGCAGGAAAAGATGCAAAGAAAACTGGCGAAGTCCTTGCTGTTAAAGAAGGAAAAGTGGTAGTTGCTGGAGTTAATATCCAAGCTCATCACAAGAAACCAAGAAGCAAAGATGACAAAGGTGGAATTATCAAAATGGAAGGAGCAATTGATGCTTCTAACGTTCAAGTAATCTGTGCTGAATGCAAGAAAGCAACAAGAGTTGCTCATAAAGTTGTAGACGGAAAAAATGTTCGTGTCTGCAAAAAATGTGGTGCTGTTTTAGATACAGCAAAAGCTGCTAAGAGCAGTAAGAAAGCGTAAAGGAGTATGACAAATGGAAAAGAATATTAATAAACGTCATGCATACTATAACGAAGTTGTTAAAAAGAGTTTGACTGAGAAATTTGGATACAAGAATGTTATGGAAGTTCCAAAGATCGACAAAATCGTTTTAAGCCTTCGTCTTGGTAAAGAAAAAGACAATGCAAAAAGTTTCAATACTGCTGTCGAAGAACTCAGCTTGATCGCTGGTCAAAAAGCAGTTGTTACAGTTGCTAAAAAATCAGTTGCAAACTTCAAGTTGCGTGAAGGTCAAAAGATTGGTGCAAAAGTAACTCTTCGTGGTGAAAAAATGTACGAATTCTTCGATCGTCTCATCTCTGTGGCATTGCCAAGAGTGCGTGACTTCCAAGGTTTGAGCACAACATCATTTGATGGACGTGGAAACTACAGTTTCGGTATTAAAGAACAAATCATTTTCCCAGAAATTGTTTATGACAAAATTGATGCAGTTCGTGGATTTGATATTATGATCATCACAACAGCAAAAACAAATGAGGAAGCTCTTGAATTATTGAAATTGATGGGTGTTCCATTCAGAAAGGCTAAGTAGGAGAGTGAATTATGGCAAGAAAAGCAATGATAAATAAACAACAAAAACCACAGAAATTCACAACTCGTGAATATACGAGATGTTCTATTTGTGGCCGTCCACATGCAGTTTTGAAGAAATACGGAATCTGCAGAATATGTTTTAGAGAATTAGCACAAAAGGGTGAAATCCCAGGTGTTAAGAAAGCAAGTTGGTAAAAGGAGAAGAATATGTTAGTTTTAGACCCAATCGCAGATATGCTCACTCGTATCCGCAATGCGAATATGAACAAGCATGACTCAGTTCTTGTTCCTCAATCAAAAACTAAGCTTGCAATCGCTGAAATCTTGAAAAATGAAGGTTTCATTGTTGATTACAAAGCTGAAGTAGTTGACGGAATCAAGATGATTGAGATTACACTCAAATATGGTCCTAATGGCGAAAAAGTTATTCAAGGACTCAAAAGAATTAGCAAACCAGGTTTAAGAATTTATGCTAACGCTGATCAGTTACCAAAAGTTCTTAACGGTCTTGGAATCGCTATCATTTCAACTAGCAAAGGTGTTATCACTGATAAAGAAGCTAGAAAATTAAACGTAGGCGGCGAAGTGCTCGCTTATGTATGGTAGAGAGGTGAATTATGTCAAGAATTGGAAAATTACCTATATCTATCCCAGCAGGTGTTACTGTTGAAGTTAACGGAAATATCGTTACAGTTAAAGGACCAAAAGGTACTTTGACTCAAGACTTCTCAAGCAATGTTTCAGTTGAAGTTAAAGAAAACGAAGTTATTGTAGCTAGAAAAGATGATTCAACAGATAGCAATGCAAAACAAGGTCTTTATAGACAACTTATCAACAATATGGTTGTTGGTGTTAAAGACGGATTTACAAAGTCTTTGACAGTACATGGTGTTGGTTACAAACTCAACAAACAAGGCAAAAAGCTTGTTATGAACTTGGGTATGAGCCATCCAGTTGAATTCGAAGAAGTAGAGGGTATCACTCTTGAAATCGAAGGAAACGAAACTGTACTTGTAAAAGGTGCAGACAAACAATTAGTCGGTGCTGTTGCAGCTAAAATTAAAGCTTGCAGACCTGTTGAACCATATCATGGTTATGGAATTCACTATACAAATGAACCAGTAATCTTGAAAGCAGGTAAAGCAGCAGGAAAGAAAAAGTAGGAGGTAAGTTATGATAAATAAAGTTAATAAAAATGCTCAAAGAACAAAACGTCATGTAAAACTTCGTCATGACTTGTCTGGTACTACTCTTCGTCCTAGACTTTGTGTTTACAGAAGTTTAAATCATATCTATGCTCAAATCATTGATGATTCAAAGCAAGTAACTCTTGTTGCATGCAATACTACTCAAAAGGAAGTTGCAGACAAAGTTAAAGGTATGACAAATAAAGAGCAAGCAAAATATGTTGGTGAACAGATTGCTAAGCTCGCTAAAAAGAAGAAAATCACTGAAGTTGTATTCGACAGAGGTGGTTATCTCTATACCGGTCGAGTAAAAGAACTTGCTGACGGCGCAAGAGCCGCTGGCTTGAAATTTTAAGGAGAGAGATTATGGCACAACAACAAAAACGTGAATTTAGAAAGTCAAGAGAAGAAGTTAGAGACGAATTTGACAAGAAAACACTCGACGTAAGACGTGTTGTAAAAGTTGTTAAAGGTGGTCGTACTCAACGTTTCTCAGCTTTGGTAGTAGTGGGAGACAAGAAAGGTAGAGTTGGTATGGGACTTAGCAAAGCTAGTGAAGTTCCAGCTGCTGCTGAAAAAGCAACAAAGTCTGCTAAGAAGTCTTTGATTACAGCTCCAATTGTTGAAGGTACAATCCCTCATGAAATTATCGGTAAGTTTGCTAAAACTAGTGTTAAAATGATCCCTTCTAAGAAAGGTACAGGTTTGATCTCTGGTGGTGCTGCTCGTACAGTGCTTGAAATGGCAGGTTATACTGATATCACTACAAAAATCTATGGTTCTACTGACAAAATCAACGTGGTTAGAGCTACTCTCAATGGTCTCAAAGCTTTGAGAACTAAAGAGCAAGTTGCTATGCTTCGTGGTAAGTCTGTTGAAGAGATTTAGGAGGAATTATGGCAAAGAAACAAGATAAAACGATTAAGGTTACTTATGTTAAAAGCGCTATTGGTTTTGACAAACGTCAAGGCAAGATTATCGCAGCTCTTGGATTTACCAAACTTGGTCAAACAAG
Organism: Clostridia bacterium; assembly: GCA_017505165.1. Taxonomy (GTDB): domain Bacteria; phylum Bacillota; class Clostridia; order Christensenellales; family UBA1242; genus Onthoplasma. The sequence goes on along the minus strand of JAFVPU010000110.1, from coordinate 10,596 downwards.
AATTCTTCCAGACAATGACTGCATTAGAGGAAGCATCTTCAAAGTAAAACACTTGTTGAAAGTGGAAGAGGCATAAAGGAGAGAATTATGTATATACACGATTTAAAAAATGCTGAAGGTGAGAAGCAATCTAAGAAAAGATTAGGTCGCGGAATCGGAAGCGGAATTGGAAAAACCTCTGGTAAGGGTCATAAGGGACAAAACGCTCGTTCAGGCGGTGGTGTTCGTCCAGGATTTGAAGGTGGTCAAAACCCTCTTTATAGAAGATTACCTATCAAAGGATTTAGCAATGCTAAATTTAAGAAAGTATATTCAGTTGTAAATGTTTCAAGTCTCAATATTTTTGAAGCAAATACAAGAGTGGATGCTGAAAAATTGCTTGAATCTGGCATCCTTTCAAAGATTGAAAAAGATGGTATCAAGATTTTAGGAAATGGCGAATTGACTGTTGCTTTGACAGTTGTTGCTAACAAATTTACAGCTCAAGCTAAAGAAAAAATAACTGCACAAGGTGGCGCTATAGAGGAGGTATAATGTTTAAAACATTAGCTGACGCATTTAAAATCAAAGAAGTTAGGAACAAGATTATATTAACCCTTGTTCTTCTCTTCATTTATCGTCTTGGCTGTTGGCTTCCTGTTCCAGGAATCGACGCTGAGGTTTTAGGTAGAAAAGTTGAAGGAAACACTTTCCTTAACTTATTAAGTTTGGTGAGTGGTGGCGCATTAAGTCAAGGATCACTTTTGGCTCTTGGTGTATCGCCTTATATCACTTCATCAATTATTATTCAATTATTAGCAGGAGTAATTCCAAGTTGGCAACAACTTTCAAAAGATGGTGCTGATGGAAGAAAGAAAATTGCTTTCTACACAAAAGTGGCAGCATTAATTATCGCTTTGGCGCAATCAATAGGTATTGCTGTAAGTTTTGGATCTGCTGGTGGCACAAATGTTGAACTCTTCGGAGGAAGCGAAATTTTGTGTAACGGCTTTATCGTTCTTATGTTGGTGGCAGGCAGTATGTTTACTGTTTGGCTTGGTGAGAAAATTACAGAAATCGGTATCGGAAACGGTATGTCATTGTTGATTTTTGTGGGTATCTTGTCAAGTGCTGGTACTGCAATAATGAACTCATTCCAAGACATTGCTGTCGGAGGAAAGGCTGCACAAACTGCTATTTGGCAAATGATTTTGTTCTTTGCAATGTTGATTCTCATTTTCGGACTCGTTGTCTTTGTTGACGGCGGTGAAAGAAAAGTTAAAGTTAACTATGCAAAACAAATGAGAGGTAGAAAAATGTACGGCGGACAATCACAAGATTTACCAATTCGTGTAAATGCCGGTGGTGTTATGCCTATCATCTTCGCTACATCTATTCTTACATTCCCACAAATGCTTTTCAGCATGTTCTGGGCAGATAAAACTGGTGGTTTCATTGGTTGGTGGAATAAATGGATGGGAGCTGGAACATGGATATATGCTATTGCATTATCAGGATTGATTTTGGCTTTTGCGTATTTCTGGACATTATTTACATTTGATTCAGATGAAATAAGCAGACAAATTCAACAAAATGGTGGATTTGTTAACAATATAAGACCAGGAAAACCAACTGCAGAATATCTTCATACTATCAATAAAAGAATAACTCTTATCGGAGCTTTATTCTTGGCATTCATGGCTTTGGTTCCTACACTTGCATTCACAGCAATTGGAACAGCAGGTCTTACAAATGCTTTCAGTGCTACAGGTATGTTGATCGCGGTTTCAGTCGCACTTGAATTTAACAAACAAATGGAAGCACAACTTATGATGAAAAACTATCGTGGATTTTTGAAATAGGAGTTTTATGAATATATTTTTGATTGGTATTCAGGGCTGTGGAAAAGGAACACTAGTTGAAGGTCTTAAACAACATTTTGATTTTAATCTCATATCTGTTGGACAACTTCTTCGTGAAGAGGTTGCTACAGGTTCTGATTTGGGGAAGAAAATTGACAAATTGATTTCTGCTGGAAATTTGGTTGATATTGACACTGTTATGAAAACAATGAGCAAAAAACTGAAAAGTTTAAAGCATGATATTACAATTTTTGATGGATTTCCTAGAAATTCAGAACAGGCAAAAGAGATTGATAAAATATTGAATGTTGATATGGTTTTCCATCTGGTTTTGAGCAAAGACAGAGCAATTGAAAGACTTCTCAATCGTCTCACTTGTGAAAAATGTGGACATATAACAAAGAAACAACTTGTTGATTCTGATGTTTGTCCTGTATGTGGTGGTAAATTGATCACTAGAACTGATGATACAATTGAAAGTATTGAAAAAAGATTCAAAATATATGAAAAAGAAACCTATCCTTTGCTTGAAAGATATTCAAGTAGGGTGGTAGAGATCAATGCAGATGCCGAACCTGATGAAGTTTTGGCTAAAGCAGTGAGGATAATCCATGATTACAATTAAAAATGAAGAAGAAATTTCAAAGATGAGAGTGGCTGGCAAGATTCTCAAAGAGACTCTTGACATGCTCTCACAAGAAATTTATCCAGGCCAAACCACTTCGCACCTTGATGATTTGGCGTATAAATATATTATTTCCAAAGGTGCAAAACCTTCCTTTTTGAACTATGAGGGATTCCCATACACAATTTGTGCGAGTTTAAATGGACAAGTAGTGCATGGGTTCTGCTCTGATGTTCCGCTCAAAGAAGGAGATATTATTAGTATAGACTGCGGTGTCATTTGGGAAGGATACCACTCAGACGCTGCAAGAACTTTTCCGGTAGGAGTGATAAGTGTGGAAAATTCAAATTTGATTGAAGCTACAAAACAATCATTCTTCGCAGGAATAGAAGGTATCAAAGCAGGTTCAAGACTTGGTCATATCAGCAATCGAATTCAAAGATATTTAGAATCTCGCGGATATGGTGTAGTCAGAGAACTCTGTGGACATGGGGTCGGCAAAAATTTGCATGAAGATCCCAATGTTCCGAATTTTGGAAAGTACAACTCAGGAGTTGTGCTTGAAGCTGGAATGACTTTGGCTATTGAGCCTATGTCAACTCTTGGCAGTCGTGAGGTGTATTTGGAAGACAATGATTGGACTGTCTCAACCTGGGACGGAAAACCAAGTGCGCATTACGAGAACACTGTTCTTATCACAAAAGACGGTGTAGAAATTCTTACTTTATAGGAGTGTTATGGAACAAATTTTCGAAATTGGAGATGTTGTAAAGTCTGTTTCTGGCCATGACAAAAATCGATTGTTTCTCGTTGTAAGTATTGACAAATCAGGAAAAATCGGTATAATAGATGGGAGATACAGAGAAAAGGCAAATCCAAAGATAAAAAATCCTAAACATTTAATAAAAATAGCACATAGTAACGAACTTTTGGATAAGTTTAATTCAAAAATAGTTACAAATGCAGAGATATACAAGGCAATCAAAGTATATCAAGATAAGGAGTAATATGTCGAAAGAAGATGCAATCGAAGCTGAAGGTGAAGTAATTGAAGTTCTTGGCAACACTAACTTCAAGATTCAAATTATGAACAATCATATAATTACAGCTTACATTTCAGGAAAACTTCGCACAAACAAAATCAAAATTTTGGTTGGAGACAAGGTTAAAGTTGAAATGAGCCCTTACGATTTGACTAAAGGTCGTATCGTCTGGAGAGATAAGAACTAAAAACAATTTGTTATACAAATTATAGGAGGACAAAGTGAAAGTTAGACCATCAGTTAAACCAATGTGCGAAAAGTGCAAGGTTATCAAGCGTAACGGCAGAGTTATGGTTATTTGTGTTAAGCCAAAACATAAACAACGTCAAGGTTAGTAAATTTCTAGCATTCTTATGCTAGATTATTTGCGTTAATTTAGAAAATAAGCACAATGTCTCGCGGCAATTATTGGACATTGTGAGAAATATAAACAATTAGCACATAGTGCAAAGAAAAATTTATTGGAGGAAAATATATGGCACGTATATCCGGTGTGGATTTACCAAATGAAAAGAGAGTTGAGATTGGACTTACTTATATCTATGGTGTAGGTAGAGTTACTGCTAACAAGATTTTGGCAGAAACTGGTATCAATCCTGACACTCGTGTAAAAGACCTTACTGAAGACGAGACAGCTGCTATCCGTAAATATATTGAAGCAAACCTCGTTGTAGAAGGTGAAAGAAGAAAAAATACTGCTCTTGATATCAAGAGACTTAAAGAAATTAGATGCTATCGTGGACTTCGTCATATTGCTAACTTGCCAGTTCGTGGACAATCTAGCAAGACAAACGCTCGTACACGCAAAGGTCCAAAGAAGACTATAGCTAACAAGAAGAAATAAGGAGTAAACAATGGCTGTTAAAAAAGAAACTAAGAAAAAGAAAATATTAGTTAAAAATGGCGAAGGTGCAGTACATATGCAATTCAGTGCTAACAACACAGTTGTTACAGTAACTGACAAAGAAGGTAATGCACTTGCTCAATGTAGTGCAGGCGCTCTTGGTAATAGAGGAGCAAAAAAGAGCACACCGTTTGTTGCTCAACAAGTTGTCGAAACTGCTCTTAAAAATGCCGCTAACTTCGGCATTAGCAAGGTGGATGTTTATGTTAAAGGTGCTGGTGTAGGTACAACTAGAGAATCAGCTATCCGCGCAGTTGCTGCTGCTGGATTGCAAGTTACTATGATTAAAGACGTATCTCCTATCGCACACAATGGTTGCAGACCACCAAAGAAGAGAAGATTGTAGGAGGAATATAACATGGCAAAAAATACTAGTCCAAGTTGTAAACAATGCCGTAGAGAAGGTTGCAAACTTTTCCTAAAAGGCGAGAGATGTTTGACTAAATGTTCTTTCGATAAGCGTCCAGTTGTTCCAGGACAACACGGAACTGCTAGAAAGAAATTCAGCGAATATGGTTTGCAGTTGAGAGAAAAACAAAAAGTTCGTAGAGCATATGGAATGCTTGAAAAACAATTCAGACTTTACTATGAAAGAGCAACAAGAAGCAAAGAAAGTACAGGTCTTGCACTTTTGAAAATGCTTGAATTGAGACTTGATAACGTGGCTTATCGTCTTGGTCTTGGTGCATCTAGAATGGAAGCTAGACAAGTTGTAAATCATGGTCATTTGACTGTTAATGGTAAAAAGGTAAATATCCCTTCATACCAAGTTAAAGTTGGTGATGTGATCGCTGTTAAAGAAAGCAAACAAAGTCTTGAAATGTTCGCAAGTTTGAAAGAAGCTAAAATTACAACTCCAAAATGGTTGGAATTTGATGTAAATTCACTTACTGGTAAAGTTTTAGCATTACCAGAAAGAGATGATATCGACTTGGGTATTAAAGAACACTTGATTGTTGAATACTATTCAAGATAATAGGAGAGATAATTATGATGGAAATCGAGAAACCAAAAATGCAATTAGAAGAATTAGATGGCGGAGCTCACGCTATCATCACTGTGGAACCATTGGAAAAAGGTTTTGGTATCACTGTAGGAAATATGTTGAGAAGAACTCTTCTCTCATCACTTCCAGGTGCAGCTGTTGTTGGTGTAAAAATCAAAAACGTGTTGCATGAATTTTCAACTATCAAAGGTGTAACAGAAGATGTTCCTGATATTATTCTTAATATCAAAAACCTTGCTGTTAAAACTGAAAAAACAGATGTTGATTTTAGTGGTAAAATGACTTTATCTAAGAAAGGTCCAGCAGTTATTTATGCAAAAGATATTGAATGTGAAGATGGAATTTCAATCCAAAATCCAGATCAATACATTTGTACTATTGATGACGATGCTGATCTTGACATCACATTCTATGTTGGTCGTGGCAGAGGATATGTTCCTGCAAGCCAAAACAAAGATTTCTCTGATGAAGTAGACTATATTGCGGTAGACTCACTTTTCACTCCTGTGAAACGTGTTAACTTCGAAGTTCAATCAAGCCGTGTTGGTCGTAACCTTGATTATGACAAATTGGTGCTTGATGTTCAAACTCGTGGTACTGTTAGTGCAAAAGAAGTTGTTGCATTGTCTGCTAAATTATTGAATGACTATGCTGTTATGTTCGTTGAACTTGTTGAGGGTATGGACGGCATGAACATCTTAGTTGCAAGAAAAGAAGATGAAAGAACAAAATTGTTCGAAAAACCTATTGAGGAAATGGAATTGAGTGTTCGTAGCTATAACTGCTTGAAACGTGCTGGTATCGAAACTGTTGGAGATCTTGCTAAGAAGAGCCGCAGCGAAATGATGAAAGTTCGTAACATGGGTGCTAAATCTATGGAAGAAGTTATCGCTAAACTTGAAGCTTATGGAATTTCACTTGATAATAATGAAAACTATTAAAAGGAGAAAGTATCGTGAATAAGAAATTAGGAAGACCTACTGAAGCAAGACTTGCTATCATGCGTAACCAAGCTACTGACCTTCTTTGGAAAGGTAAAATTGAGACAACTTTGGCTCGCGCTAAATCTCTCAAGAGCTATGCAGAAAAGATTTTGACTCTTGCAATCAATTCTTATGAAGATGTTGTAACAGTTCAAAAGAACACAGTTAATGCAAAAGGCGAAAAGACTACTCGTGAAGTTATGAACGACGGTCCAAAGAAACTTGCTGCTCGTAGAAAAATTATGTCTAAAGTTTATTCAGTTAAGGAAGAACGTCAACCAGGCGAAAAGAAATCTGACTTCCTTGCTCGTATAGATAATATCAAAAATCCACTTATTGAAAAAATCTTCAACGTTTATGCTCCAAAATATGCTGAACGCGCTAAAGAACTTGGTCAAAAGGGTGGATATACTCGTATTCTTAAGTTAGACTTGAGAAAGGGTGATAATGCGCAGATGGCAATCATTGAATTGATATAATTCAGATGTTGACATCGAAGCAATATATGTGGCGAAGCCTCATATAATCTCAAATGGCAATCATTGAATTGATCTAATTGAGTAAAAAATTAGTAATAAAATTTAAGCATTGCATAAAATGAAAGACAAATCGTAGATTTAAGCATCATTTTCTGCAAAAGACAAATTTTATATATGATCGAATTAAAAAAGACCTTCGGTTGAAGGTCTTTTTCTTTTTATGTTGTATAATGTTCAACTTGAGTTTTTACTTTTTTGTTGAAAGGAGCAAAGATTTTCTTTTCTCTTTTTTCAATATCTGCAAATGTCTGTTTTGATAAGTTTTTGAAAGAATAAAATTCGTCATCTGTGATTTCTTTCAGACAGAAAGAAGGCGGTGTAAAGTTCTTTGCTTCTTCTTCATTTTTAAATTTGAAAGACATAATGTTTAATCCAATTAGTTCATTTAGATAAATCTCAAGATGGGTTCTTTGTGGGTATTTTGGCAAAAAGACACTATAAACTTTTTTCTTTACGGAATGTTCGATCTTTTTATTTCTCTTATTTTCGATTTCTCGATTTCTTATGCGTTTTTTCGGCTTCTTTTTCATCCAATGGTTTTTCATCGTATTCGTCTTTTCCGTTGATTGTGCGTTTGATTGTTAATATATAATTTTTATTTTTCTTGTTGATGATCCAATCTTCATTTTCTGTTTCTTCAATCAAAAACTTTTCAGTCATATAAAACTTTTCATTATTCTTAATATCAATTGCGGCAAATCTAGGCCTTAATAAATAACTCTTAATCATGATTAGATTATATCATAAAATTAAGATATTGTCAAATCTCAATTCACAGTAATGACTTGAGTTTCACTTTTTTATGTTAAATATAATCGGAGCCAAACTTTATGTTTCATATTCTATAATTATGATTTGACTTTTATAATGGAAAACATATATAATGATTGAATATAAGAGTCAAAAAATCAAAAGATAATTTAGGGGAAGATGGAAAAAAGATTTGGTAAACGCAAAATAATTATTCTCACAATTGCGATACTTGTAGCAATTCTATCTCTTTCTATCGCAATTTTTGGAATTATAGTTTCCAATAAAGGCAATAATTCAAGTATAGGATTAACAGAAGATATAACAATAGGCTCACAGTCTTATAAAAGAGTAAAAAGTTCAAGTGGTATAGTATATAAAAATACTAAAGGTGCGGAGGTGTTGAATTATAACTACGACAAGGGTGTTTATGTGGGGGATGCTTTAGCTTTAAAGATATATGCATACGAATTAAATAATGGTGTTATTCCTGGTTCTGCGGATGTGTGGATTTGGGGTAATATAGATTTTTCGGAAGATCACTCAGGGGTTGAGATGGTACCAATTGGAACAAAAGCGATATCTTTTAGTGGTTGTTTTTATGGTCAGGGATACAAAATTTCGAATTTGCCGGTTTGTTATCTTGTGAGTAAAGAATTTAACGTCTATGCGACAGGTGTTGATCAAGATGTCATGACAAATAATTTCGGAATGTTTTATAATCTTGCTGGAGAAATACAAAATGTTCATTTTGAGAGTATTAATTGGAAAATAGATCTTATTAATGATACTGAATACTATTGTGGTACAAATGGGAGTTTACATTGTACAGGTAGCAGTACTGAGCCTACTCATGGTTATGGACATGGATTAAATTGTGGGTTGTTAATTTCAAAACTTTCTTCAGAAGCAACAATTAAGAATTGTTTGTTTACCGACTGTAGTATAACGCTTAATGCGAGTCGAGACTACCAAAGATGTGGCTCTATTGTTGGTTTTATTGATGAAGAGGGCGCACTTAATGTAGAAAATTCTGCTATAAATTGTAATATTAAAGCAACAACTCTTCAGAAGCGTAGCTATATGAATAAGACAGATGAAGATAATTTTAATAAAATGAAACAAGATAGCATGGGTCTTGCCATTGGAGGAGTTGCTGGAGATATCGGATTTTGTTCATCTATCAATATGGTTGATTCTTACTATAATGGGGATATGGATATAGAAACATATAATTGGGTTGTAGTTGGTGGTATTTCTGGAAGATTGCTCCTTCCGGCTTATAAAGAACAAGGTTTCAAAATTGAAATTAAAAATAGTTATATTCAATTCTCCTATTTATCAATAGAATGTATTGAGAATACACCCGGTGTAGATATTGGAATGTGTAGCGTGTGTGTTTTAGTCCACAAAGAGGACAAGATAGACAATTTTTATGATAATAACTTAGATGATAATAACTTATATTATTATACGCTTCAAGCTCTTGAGGATCTTAAAATAGAAATAGAAGATAGTTCTGGTACCACAAAAAAAGAATTGCAGACGCAAGGCGTAACCCGGGAGGACATATTTAAAGGAAAATAAAGACGTAACAAGACGACATTAAAAATACGATTAATGTTGTATCAAAATAACATTTAAATAATCTTAAAAAACTGAACAAATCTGTCAAAAGTTATTGACAATTTGTTGGTTTTTTTATATAATTGGTTTGTTTTAGACGAAATGCTGCTTTGTCTATTTCTTGGCGAATGCCAAAAGAGGTTGCAGTGAGATAAAATTCTCACAAATAGAGATGAATTTATATTTATCTTTACAAAATTTATAAGGAGGAAAAATGCCTACAGTAAATCAATTGGTTAAGAAAGGTAGAAAGAAACAAGTTGTAAAAAGTCAATCAATTCTTTTGAACGAATGCCCACAAAAACGTGGTGTGTGCTTGACTGTTACTACTACTACACCAAAGAAACCAAACTCAGCTTTACGTAAAATATGTCGTGTTCGTCTTTCTACAGGAAAAGAAACTACATGTTATATCCCAGGTGAAGGACACAATCTTCAAGAACACAACGTAGTATTGGTACGTGGCGGACGTGTTCCAGATCTTCCAGGTGTAAGATATCGCGTAGTTCGTGGTGCTCTCGATACTGCTGCTGTTCAAAAGCGTAAACAAGGTAGAAGTAAATACGGCGCTAAAAAAGCTAAGTAATACTTTTCTAAAATTAAATTAATTATAAAATCAAACAAAATATAAATAAGGAGAAAAATATGTCAAGAAGAAATCAGGCTGTTAAACGTGTGGTTTTGCCAGATCCTATGTATAACTCAGTTTTGGTTACAAAGATCACAAATCAAGTTATGCTCGACGGAAAGAAAGGTATTGCTCAATCTATCGTTTACAGTGCAATGAACATTGCTGCTGAGAAGATCGGTGAAGAAGCATTGAACGTTCTCACTACAGCAATTGAAAACATTAAACCAAAGCTTGAAACTAAAGCAAGACGTGTTGGTGGTGCAAACTATCAAGTTCCAATGGAAGTAAGTGCTGACCGTCAACAAACATTGGCTATTCGTTGGCTCGTAATGTGCGCAAGAAAGCGTAACGAACGTGGTATGGAGAATAGACTTGCTGCAGAAATCGTTGATGCATACAATCAAGCTGGTGGTGCAATCAAAAAACGCGACGATATGCACAGACAAGCTGAAGCTAACAAAGCTTTCGCACACTATCGTTGGTAATAAGGGGGATTAAATGGCAAGACAAGTTCCATTAGAGAAAATTAGAAATGTCGGTATCATGGCTCACATTGATACTGGTAAAACAACTACAACTGAAAGAATTTTGTTCTACACAGGTATCAACCACAAACTCGGAGAAGTGCACGACGGTGCTGCAACAATG
>JAFVPU010000109.1 GCA_017505165.1 Clostridia bacterium | reverse complement strand
TGCTTAAAGGGGGATATAAATGAACACTTTATTGAGTACATTGTTGGAAAAAACCACCACAGATACATGGGTTGACGAATTGACAGGCGCATTGAGAAAATTGATCACTCCAATTTTGGCGTTGCTTGCGGCTGCAGGTGTTATCTATGCTATCGTTGTAGGTATTCGTTTTGTGAAAGCTGACGATAAATCTGCTCGTGATGAAGCGAAACAAAAACTCATTACTGTTATTATCGGTATTGGTGTAACACTCGTGTTGATTGCATTGTTCTTGTGGTTGTCAAGTGCATTGACTAAAGACGGAGCATTGAGTGGATGGTATCAAGATTTGACAGGTAAGGATATATCATTATAAAAATGACAAATTTTTGACAGGGCGTATGTGCCCTGTTTTTTTTGTTCTAATGTGGATAATCTTTTTAATAAAATTGTAATATTTTCAAATTTGATTTTACTCGCGGCGGCAGGAGTTATCTATGCTATCGTTATTGGTATTCGTTTTGTGAAAGCAGAGGACAAATCTGGCAGAGATGAGGCTAAGGCAAAATTGTTATATACAATGATAGGTGTTGGTGTAACATTAGTTTTGATTGCATTCTTCTTATGGTTGTCAATGCTGTTGAAAGATAAAGATTCTTCATTAAACAAAGAAGTGAATAATTTATTGCCTACAGGTTGGAGTGTTGTCTATGATGAGGATAGGGGAAGTTCTGTTTCTGATGCGAGTGGATTGGAAATAGGGGATACTATAACTTTGGCAAAAGCTCCAACAAAAGAAGGATTTACTTTTAAGGGCTGGAAAAATAAAGAAACTGATGCAACTCTGGAAGCAGAGGCAAAATATAAAATAGCAGAAGAGGACGATAAGGACGGAGATGAAAAAATCGAACTCGTTGCTGTTTGGGAAGCAGTAGCTGCGGGGTCATAAGATAAAATAAAACGACATACTTTATGATGTCGTTTTTTTGTTTTTAAGTCATATTAGGTTATTTTAAATAAGAAAAAATACATATATGTCGAAAATTGTTTGTTTTTTTTTGAAATTTATTTATAATAAATTATATAATTAATGCTTTGTTGCAGAAACTAGAGTGAGGGGTGAGTAGTTGAGTTGCTTCGACAGACTCAGCATAACAATACATCTTAAGGGCTCACATAAGTGATTGCCAAAATGGGAAAAATGAGCAACCGAGTATAAATAAATTTTGCGAACACGTGAGCAAATAATAAACTCGTGTTGCGGCGTAAAAGGAGGGGTATATGGCTGAAGATCAAAAACCAGAATCTGAAGGAAACGGAAAATTCATAGATCAAGGCGATGATTATTATGATCCAGAACTTGGACAGATGGGTGAAACTGTCAACGAAGAAGAATTGTCAGGATTTAGAAAGAAAATGTTTCAGCGTAGAGAACAACGACTGAAAAAGAAACTCAAAAAAATAATAGAAAAAGCCCCAAGTAGACCATTCTTAGTTTATATGCCATGGGAAATTAGAGATATAGAAGAGGCAAAGAAACACAAAAATTTGCGTGAAGATTTAGAAATGCTTAGTTTTAAAATGAATTGGGCAAGAACGCAAAAAACATTTAAAGGGATATCTTCAATCCCAGCAAGTGCTCAACCGCTTATGTGGACTTTTATAATTATATTGATAATTTGTGTTTTAGTATCTATAGCGTACTCTCTAGGATTAATCGGATCTGACGGAAATGATCTGGACCCAAATGCTGATGGTACGTCTCCTAATGGTCCAAAAGGAAAAGATTTTTATGCTGTTCGGGCGGTCTACACAGATGAAGAACAAGCAGAAATTGATCAAATTGGAGACTATATAGACATTCTTCGTGGAGTGAAAGAACAAATCGATACTGATATTTCTGGACTTGAGATTACTTTCAATCTAGGTATTCCTGAAGATGCTGAAATAGGTTCTTTCATTGAAAATAAAACTGAAGGTGGTTGGCCGATCGCATATGAAACGACAAAAGAGATGGCAGATGTTGTTTATAAATATGACAATGAAGGAGGAGCCGAAACTGAACTTGAAGCTCAACTTAATGCGATAAAATATTTTGGATACAATGCTGACATCATTAGTATTAGTGGCGACAATAATGACTTGACTGATATAATCAAAGCGAATTTGGAACAATATAAAGATTCTTTGTTTGATCCTATTGAAGATGGTGGTGAAATTCCAGCTGATTTGATGGATACAATCAACAGTAGTGTCGACACATATATGGACACTGTGAGTGAATTGAGAGCAGAAAAGTATTATGTCAAAGATTTTGTTCTAGATGGTGATGATGCTACTATGGAAGGAATAAAAATTGCAAATTATAAAGCAATTATTATGTATGCAAGAGAAGATTTTGAGGCTCAATATATGAATTTCATTGTGGCTGATATTGATACAGAACAATTTGTAACCTATATTGATGATAATGGAATGGAAACTGAATTCAACAAAGTACCAAGCGGAAATGATGATATATTCAATGATCTTCGTATGCCAGGGGATAATTCAAGTTCTGCTCCAGAGCAAAAAAGATATAATTATGAAATAGATCATTCATTTAATATTGGTGCAAGTGAAATGCCGACATATCTGAATACAATTGTAGAGGGTAAAGATACGTTAAATTTGTATGAAATCTTGATTGCGCAAAAGGATGAAATAGCATCTTCAACACTTCTTGCTGAAGCAAAAGACACAGAAGGTAATACAGTTGAAAATGTATATTCTTATACCATTGATGGTTATGCGATCATTACAGAATATGAGGGCGAATTTAAGTTTTCAATAACATTGGAACCAAAATCGCAATATGTGGCATAGGTTGTAGCGGAAAATATTAAATTTTATGTAAATATATACAAATTATTAGCAAAAAGATATCTCAAAAATTTGATTTATTCGACAAATTTATGTATAATAATTTTATTAAAAGTCTCTAAAGAGACAAAACAAACTTTCTAAAGTTAAGGGGGAAGAAAAATGATAGATGCAATATTAGGAGTTATTGGAACAATTCTATATCCTTTGTTTTCAATTATTTTTGGGCTTGTAGATTTGTTACAAAATATTTTCCGTGCATTTGCTGGTGTAGGAACCATATATTACAATGAAGGTGGAGGAATAATTTTTGGAGCAGATCTTAAGCCTATTACAAGCGGAGAAAAAGGCAAAGGGATCTTAGATGATGACAATGGTGGAATTGTTTATTATTTGCTCCGATCTGACCTTGTGATGAATTTGGTATGGTCAATCGCGACACTTGCACTTATATTGCTTGTAGTATTCACAGTGATTGCGTTTATCAAAAACGTCTATGCTCCAAAGTCAAAATCATGGCAAGAAATTATGGGCTTATCCTTGAAAGGTTTGTTCAATTTTATTCTTGTGCCTGTCGTATGTTTGATTGGTATCATTCTTGGAAATATTCTTCTCAACGCTATTGATGGTGCAACATCCTCTGGTGGAACAATGACAATGAGTAGGAAACTTTTCCTATCGGCGGCGGCTGATGCGAACATTGTGAGAAGTGAACAGAAAGTTACTTATAAGAGAGCAAATGATATTGCAGAATTATATCAAGATGTATTTGGAACACTCCCTGAAGGGATAAAAATTATTCCAGAATCTGATATGCCAAGAAAGGTAGATATTTTTGGAAATGTTACAGATAAACCTGATAAAGATGCTGTATTAAGTGAAGAACAAGGACATGTTGACGGAACTAGAGAAGATGTGGTCAATTTATATGCTAATATGATTGATGAAGCATTTGGCTCAGGAAAGAAAGATATTGGCATGACAGATGTATGGGGATTTTATAATTTATGGGGAGTGAATTATCTAGTCCTCGCCGTAGGTGGAGTATTTATCCTCTATGCTTTGGGTTCAATCACATTCGGTATGATCAAGCGTTTGTTTATGCTCATTATGCTCTTTGTTATTAGTCCGGCTGCATGTGCAATGTATCCGCTGGATGAAGGTAATGCATGCAAACAAGTTACAGGAGACTTCAAGAAGAATACAATTAGTGCCTATGGTGCTGTGGCGGGAATGAATATTTTCTTCTCAATTTCCCCATTAGTAAATAATATCAATCTTTCAAGTGCAACATTATTCCAGAGTATTGTGCATTTGATACTGTTGACATGTGGACTATTTATGGTCAAGGATTTTATCAGTATGATATCCAACTACTTCGGTGCAGGAAATGCTTATGCTGATGGCTCAAGCTTGATGAAACAAACCAAAGATAAAATTGGTGGAACAGCCAACAAAGCCATCGGAACTTTTGCAAGAGCGAAAGGTGCTCATGATGCCGGTGGTAGCTTCTGGGGATCTTTGGGTAGATCTGCAGTGAGAGGCTCTTTGGGTACCTTTACTGGTATCAAAACAGATCAAATCAAAGAAGATTACAAAACCGGTATGACAAAAGATACTGATACGGATATAGGTGTTAGAAAATTGTTTGTTGGAGCTGTGGCGGGTATTTCTCGTAAGGCAGAAGCAAACAAAGCTAAAAAGGAAGCACTTAACAAACGTGTTGATGAAGCTGTAGGACAAAAATTATCTACAGAAACAGAAAAAGAGTATGCCGCAACTAGAAGGCGACAGGCAAAACTGTTTAAGAAAGAAGATAAAGAAGCTCAAAAAGAAGTTAGAGCTCAAGAAAAGGCTCAAGAAAAGGCTCAAGGAAAAGAACAAACACGTCAAATGAGAGAAGATAGAAAGAATGCTACAGGTGGTGGAAATCTATTTACTCAATGGGCTAGAGGTGTGGCAAGTAATTTTGGTGATGCTGAGCAAGAAAAATTCAATAAATCATTTGAAGAACAATATAAAAATGCTAAGTCAGATAAAGAAAAAGAACAAATTAAAAAGGAATGGACAAGACAATTTAATACTCGAATGAACCATTCTACTAACGTTGATAAAAAACGAGTTACAGCGGATGATTTTGATAATAAAGTACTTGTTGAAACAAATCGTGCGAAGAATAAGAAAAATGCGGCTATTGCTTCTACAGAGAATGCATACGACAATATAAATACAAGCAAAATGGTTGTTCAAAGTTTGGATGTACAAAAAAAAGAGGTTCAAGGAAATTTAGCGCCACTTTTAGCTAAGGATGAATCTACACTTACAGCTGAAGAAAAAGCCAAGAAAGAACAATATCAATCTCAACTTGAAGGTATACAAAAGGCTCTTACTGATGCCATGAAGAATCAAGCTCTTGCAATCACAGAAGCAGATATACAATTAGAAAAATTGGGAAAAGAATTTGGCCTTGAAGCCGATCAAATGAAGAAATTTGTACAGAAGTTAGGAACAGACTTTGATAAAATCGCAAACGAAGAACTTAAAAAATCTGTTGAAAAAGTTGGTTCGGAATTTGAGGGATTAATAAAAGCTATCAAGAAACTTAAAGCTACAGCTGATGAGAAAAAGTAAAAATAATATAGAAGCGGGGGAAAGAGATTTCCCCCAATTCTATAAATAATGCATAAAGAAGTAATTTGGTCAAAACTGAATTTATTCAGATATAGCTTTAGCCATATAATGTAGCGTGTTGTGATAAATAAATCAGACGTTTATATAAAGGTTGTTTGCCTAGTAAATTTGGGTTAAAACTGAAATTTTTCAAAATTCAGTTTACCATTCATTTAAGGATGTAAAATATATAAGTATAGGAGTAAAATAAAGTTATGATAAGATACATGCCGGGTAAAACCAGGGTTAAAACTGAATTTATGAAAAATATCACCTTTGGTGATCTTATTCTTGCATTCATTTGTGTGGTTTTTGCGATAGTTATCGTTGCGAGTAACCTCTTCACTTTCGGAGGAGTGAGTTATAAATGGTATGCATTGCTCGGTTGGGTGGCATTCAGTTTGGTATTATATATGCCTATTGATGAAGGTTTGAGACTTTATGGCTCGGTGGTGCTTATCATGCGATTCATGGCATTCCCAAGAAAGTATATTCAAGGTGGAAAGGGTAATAATAGTATGCAACGTATGACTCCTTTCATCAATATTGAGACAGGTAAGTTCATCAACTTTGGAACTTATTCTGGCATGGTGCTTGAGATCGAACCATTGTCTCTTGACTTGATGCAAGAAGAGGCTCAAGATCAGCTTATTTTGTCATTTTCAAAAGCATTGAAACTCATAAGTCAATATCAACGTGCAATGCTTATCAAGACAGTTAAACCAATGCGATTTGATATATTCTTGAAAAATGATGATAGAAAATTTGAATTGCTCAATCATTTGGCTGAAGAAGGGCAATATTCTGAGCTTGAGATGGAACGTAGATCGTGGATATTCCAAGAACGTGTTGCAAGACTTGAAAACGCAATGAGAGCAGAACCTGTGCTTCAAAGTCATTATTATTTTGTTTTGTTTGCAAGTGATAAAGCCAACCTTGAAGATACCATTATGGCTATTTCTGCCGATCTTAGAGGTGGGCAATATTCTATAAGTTCGAAATTGCTTGTTGAAGACGAACTTATCAGTTTCTTGAAATCTAACTATGAAGATGTTTATTCAGAAAAAGAAATTGAATCATTGGCACCGAATCAAGTAACAGATTGGGTTATGCCAAAGAAGATTCGATTCAGAGTTGGTCGTACTGAAATTGATAAGAAAATATTCAAACAATTCGTGATATCAAATTATCCACTCGAAGTTGGTAATGGTTGGGCTTATCCAATCTTCACTCAAAAAGGAAGGGTGGTAATGAATATTATGCCTGTGGATAAAGAAAAGGGCGAAAAAATCATTGACCGAGCTGTGATGGAAAAAGAATCTAAGCTCGACAAAACATTCCGTTCAAGTCAAATGATCGAAAAAGAAGCGGATATTGAATCTCTGCAAACCTTGCTCAAAGATTTGAAGACAAACAATGAACAGCTCTATGATATTTCTATCCACATGCGTCTTGATGAAAAAGATAGGAAAGAAGTAAGAAATGTGTTGAAACAACACGGATTCAAATATTCAGATTTATTCGGTAGACAAGTCGATGGATTTGTATCTGCCAGTGTCAATCGTATTGATACTTTGACATCATTCTATCGTAGTATGCCATCAACAACAGTGGCTGCTGCATTCCCGATGGTTGATACATTGATGCAGGACCCTGCTGGATTCTGCTTGGGACAATCAACAGCAAGTGGATATCCTTTCTTTATAGACTTCTTTGCAAGAGATAGAAAGAAAGGTCGTATTAACTCAAACATGATGGTTATTGGTAAATCAGGATCTGGTAAATCGTTTGCAACAAAAGCGATTTTGACCAACTTGGCTGCCGATAGAACAAAAATCTATATTCTCGACCCAGAACAAGAATACGATAAGTTGACTTATAATTTGGGTGGAAAAGTAATCGACGTAGGAACAAACACTTCGGGTATTATCAATCCGTTCCATATTATGGCGGCGCTTGAAGACTTGGACTCTTTCGCTGAAGGTGATGCTGATGTCGAAGATATCGACGCATTGGTTGAACAAGGTCATAACAAAACATTCTTTACACATCTTCAATTCTTGGAACAATTCTTCAGAGCAATTTTGGAAGGTATCAGTTCAGATGCGTTTGAAATCTTGAATACTTTGATTGTTGAACTTTACAACAAAAAAGGTATAAATGAAAAAACAAATTTGGCAAAACTTGATCCTGAAGATTATCCTATATTTGATGATTTGTTTGCGCTTATTCAATCAAAACTCAAAGTTGTGAAAGATGATTATTACAGAAAGAATATGTTGACACTTGAAGCATATATTCAAAAATTTGCAACAGGTGGACGTAACTCAGACCTTTGGAATGGTCCGACTTCGCTTGTTACAAACGAAAACATGATTACGTTCAACTTCCAGACATTGTTTGCAAGTAAAAACAATAAACTTGCAAATGCTCAAATGCTTTTGGTGTTCAAATATCTTAATAATGAAATTATTAACAACAAGAGATTTAATGAACAATACAAAGCAAGAACAGGAATTGATATCAAGCGTCAAGTTGTCGTTGCTGTCGACGAAGCACACATGTTTATCGATCCTGATAGTCCGGTTGCATTGAACTTCATGGCTGAAATGGCAAAACGTATCCGTAAATATCAAGGTATGGAAATCGTTATTACACAAAATATAAAAGACTTCTTGGGTAGTCCAGAAGTGCAAAGAAAATCAACAGCAATTATCAATGCTTGTCAATATAGTATGATTTTGCAACTTGCTCCAAATGATATGTCAGACTTGTTACAACTCTACAAATCTGCAGGTGGTATCAATAAAAATGAGCAAGAAGGTATTGTTACTGCGCCACTTGGTCGTGCATTCTTTATTGTTGGACCAATGGATAGACAATTTGTTGATATTATCGCTGAACCTGTTGCTCGTGAAATTATGGGTGAAGGTCAAAAATAATATGAAAACTGCCAGATTTATGGCAGTTTTTTTGTATAAATAATCAACTTTTCCACAATATAAATTCAAAGGAGTTAATTGTGGAAGCGAAGGGTATTGTAAGGCGAGTTGATGAACTTGGAAGAATAGTTTTGCCAAGAGAAATGAGAAAAATGGCAGGCGTAAGAGTGGGAAGCAAACTTGAAATTGGAATTGTAGAGGGAAATAAATTCTTGCTCACAAAGTATAGCGATATAGCATCTTTGAAAGATTATAGCTCGGCGATATGTGAGGCTATAGCGGTAAGTGTAGAGCATGATGTTCTTATATCGGATATGGAAACGGTTTTGTCTTCAAATAAGAAAAAATATATAGGAAAAAGTCTGAAAGAAGATATCCAAGAATTGATTTTTGAAAAACAAATTGTGATAAAAAAGCAAGATGACGGCAGTGAGATGTTGGATTTTTTTGTCGATCTGACTGCTGAATTTTGTTGTCAGCTTATGGTTCCGATAATCAAAGATGGAGATGCGATCGGATCGATAATTGTACTTGCTTGTGAAAACAAATGTTTTGATGATGGTTGTGTAAAAGTTTGCAAAGCGTTTGCAAAATATTTAAGCAATCAAATAACATAATATATTGAAAAATTAAAAGTTAGACGTTCTTAATTTTATCTTTTTCGCAAAAGATTTAGTTGTCTAACTTTTTTATTTGTTGCATTATTTTTTTAATAATGTTATTATATAAATATATAACTTGGAGGGTTTATGGTAAAAAACAATAAAGATCGCAAGATATTTAAATTATTGCAAAGTCTTTCAATTTACTTGATGATTGCGTGTGTGGCTATCGTTGTGGTTGCCGTGTTTGGTTATATCAAGATGAATTCTTTTTTATTCACACTGATTGCTATACTATTTGTGTTGGCATTAGCTCTATCTTTGTGCTTACCTTGGGCAAAAAGGCTTACAGACAAAAGGTTGAAGATTTTATCTATTGTGTTTTTGTCGGTTATAGCAAGCTGCGCTATATGCTGGATTATATCTATAATTATGTGCAATATTATCTTTACAAATGTGGTGAAACTTGATGTTTCTGAAGCAAAATTTAGATCATATCTTAGGATGTTTGCTTTTATAAAATTTACTTTGATTTACACGGTCGTTATTTTCATTGCATCTGAAATCGCTGGCAATATTTCCAAGTTTGGAAAAGAGAAACTCGTTCTTCAGGTTTTAAATGCAATAGGTTATATTATTATGGGAATTGTAATTATTGCTTTGCTCAATATTGTAACTATAAGAGAAAATGCAAAAGAATTATCAGATACATTTGGAATATCAAAAGGTTCGATTGTTGTTTTGAAAAGCAAATTGTTATGGATGACTTTTGTGTTGGCTGTGTTTATTGTCGCGATAACAAACGGATTAACAAAAGCACAATACGCCAGAATGCAGAAAAATTTGGCTGACAAGGAAATTTATGGTCAAAACAATGATTATGAAATAGACAGAAAGTTTGAGCGCTCTGAAAAAGCAAATGAAACTGTAGAAGAAGATATTGAAACCAAATTGGAAAAACTAAAAATTATGCTGGAAAAAAATATTATTACACAAGAAGAATATGATAAAAAAAGAAAAGATATTATTGAAAAAATGTAAAAAGAGAACATCTGTTCTCTTTTTTTGATATATATATGGTTTTACAATTCTACAATTTTGAGATCTGTGGCATCTTGAAAAACAATATAATAACCATCGCTCAAAGGGTCTTCAGCGTCTGTTGGTACCCATTGATAATGATCTCCAAGTTCGGATGGTGCTGGTTGGTTATAAGAAGATTTTACAGCATAACAAATGTATTTTATATTATTGTCTTGATAGATGGCTCCGATAGAAAAACATTGAGAATTTTCATTCATTTCAACAAATTTTGAGTTTTCAATTAGTGCTGAAAGTTCTTGATTGATTGGGTATTTTTCAAATATGTAGTCAAATTGTGGAATTATGCTCTCAATTAGGTTTTCTGGAATTGTGGTTTCTGTATAATTTTGAACTGTTGATTCTTGTGTTGATTGATCGGCAAGAGTTTGTAAATCTTGCTTTGGATTATATTCATAGAAAAATTGTTTGTATTTACAATTGGAACAATCAGAGCAGTTTGTATATTTTTCTATTTCGTTAACTTTATTTTCTTCGGCTCCTAATGAGTCGACTGTATTATTATCGGGTATAACAGAAGACAGTTCATCCTTTAAATTTTCAAAGAAAAATCCAGAATAAGTTCCGCCGGCTATTATGATTTTGTTATCATTTGTAGTGTCTATCACTGCGGAATAAAAATCTTTCTCCAAATCAAAATCTCCAACAAAAGAAGATTCAAAACATCCATTGCGTTCTAATAGGTTTGCAGAATAAACTTGATCTTGGTGGTATATAGCAAGTTTTGTGTATCTATCAAATGATGGAATATTATAAAGTCGAAGTTTGCAGTATAATATTTCGTCTTCTATGTAAAAAGAAAGGATTCCTCTTCCACTTATATTAGAATCTGTATTGATGTTTGATAGTATAATAGTTTTTGTTTTCATAATCTGATTATATTATCTTCCTGAAACACTGTCAATGTGCGGATTTCCGTTTCACAACAATCAGAACACATATCACCGACAAAGCAGCGCAGGCAAAAACAATTATTCCATGGAAGGAATCATGCTTTATTTCTT
>JAFVPU010000108.1 GCA_017505165.1 Clostridia bacterium | reverse complement strand
GGTGGAAACATATTGTTTGACTTTACACAAGGCTATGATGATGTGAGATATGATATGGGTGTAGCATTTGGCTTGCCTGGTGTGAGACAAAATTATACACTTCTAGGTTATTCTAGAACTCCAGGTGGGGAACCTTCATGGTCGTTTGCAATTCCTGTGGATGAACATATAGATACTCTCACTCTTTATCCGATCTGGCAAGGTAACGATCGTACAATGATCAATGATGATTCTGTTGCTACAGAATGGATGAATCTTGTTGATGGAAGTGGTAATTTGGTGTTTGCTGACTTGATTGGTGCGACATACAAGCAAGGTCAACAAGTTACACTTCCGGGTGCTGATGAGATAGCGTTGATTCAAGCAATGGATTGTTATAAAAATGTAAAAATTACCGGCTGGGAATACAATGGGGAAACTCGTCTTCCAGGTGCAAAAATCACGATCAATGAATCAGATGATAATCCATATATCTTGCTCAATATTGTTTATGAGGAGATCACTGCTAATGTAACATTTGACTTCAATGGTGGATCATATAGTGGGGAAAAATTCAAAGATGGAAAATACAAACTCACAGATGAAATTTCTTTAGAAATCGGTACTGGTGATGACAGCATTACACCTCCAAACAACTTATTGTGTGCAGATTCTTTAGGTTGGGAAGTCTATATAGATGGTGTTTATTATTGTAGTTCTAATGATTTTGGTAGTAATTTATTATGGCATACAGATATTGCTATAACCTTGCGTGAAGATTTAGGTATCACTGATGGGGACCACGAAGTTGTCTTCAAATTGACTTATGGTGAAAAAGAGTTGACATATTCGATCTATTCAAGTATAACCGGTGAATTTATCGATGGGGGTTATTGTTCAGGAACTGATATAGTATTGAATTACACTGAAGATCAATTTGCTCTTGAAGGCTACAAACTCTCTCACTTCGAACTTGATCGAGGCAATGGGGTTATTGAATGTCAACCTCTCAATGGCACATTCAATGATATCAGAGCATTGGTACCGAATGACAATGATCCTTGCCCTGACTTAAGTGTAACGGCTGTGTATGTGAAAGCGGATCAGTTGCTCAACTTTACAGTAGAAACAGCAAAAGATACAATCGATTGTGAATGGCTTGAAGCTACAGCTGTAGGAAAAAACAAACTTGATATATCAAAAGTTGTCGCACTTCAAAATTGTACTGTAAGAATTGGTACTAATTCTGTTAGAATTTATCCTGACTCTGCTGATTCAGAGTGTAGCTTATATTTCCCTATGGGAGAGCTCTCTCAATATGTAGGAAAGACTTATGCTTTCAGCGGAAGTGCTGATTTCTGTAATGCAACCTACACGATAGAAGGCGGGGCGGATGTTGAGTCTGCAACTACAATAAAAGTACTCACAACTTCCAGCAAAACATTTACTGTTCCGTCAAATGCGACTGGTGGTGAATTATTCTTGAAGGTGGAAGTCAATTCATTTGATTTCAGTTATACAGATTTTGGACAACTGTATGGATTACAGATAGAACAAAATACAAAATCAACAGATTATGAATACTATTATGATGATTACAGATTATCGTCTGTTTCTGTAGATGAAATCACGACAGACAAAGCAGATGTTTATGCGTATGCCAAGTTCACGATCCCAAGAGCAAAAGAATCTGTGAAGACAATCAATGGAGTGAAGAAATATTTTGTTGGTTGGTCGTCTGATACTGATTTGTCAAGTGTTGAATATTATCCGGGCGAAATGTGGAGTTATAATTCTCAAGCTGGACTCAATTTGTATCCAGTATATCAAGAAGCATCTGAAGATGGTTTGACATTTACTCTCAGTAGCAATGGTCAGTATTATACCGTTTCAGGCTTTGCTGGAGATAGAGAATATTATGTAATTCCACAGAGTTACAAAGGTATACCTGTTACAAGATTGTCAGGCTCAAGCGAGAGAAATACCACAACAAAAGCTTTCATCATTCCAGAAGGTATTACTTTCATTGATTGGAATGTGTTTGGATATTGTACCGAACTTACATCATTGCATGTTCCGTCTACAGTCAAATCTTTGTCTTCTTATAGTTGTGATTTAGGTGGATTTGAAAATTTAAATATGCTTACATTCGAAAAGGGTAGCCAATTGACTTCAATTTTAGGTGGAGTATTGGCGTATAACTCGTCTTTGAAGAGAATCGAACTTCCTGCAAGTATTACTTCTATTGGTGATGTTGGATTAAGTACAAACACAAAATTGCAACAAATAACATTTGAAGAAGGTAGTCAATTGTCCGAGATAGGATATATGGTATTCAGTAATTGTGTATCTCTCAAATCATTTACAATACCAGAAAATGTAACAAGTATTTATGGAAGCACAGTTTCAGAGGATGCTTCATTCTATGGATGTATCAATCTCAAGAGTGTTCACAATTTGTCAGGACTTAACATAGTTGCTGGAAGTGCGACTCATGGTATGGTGGCGTATTATGCTGATTTGGTTGTGAAAGGTGGAGAACTTGTTGAAGAAAACAATATTTTGTATCATATAAAAGATGGTGATGTGATTGCTTTGGTTGTAACAGACAAAACTTTGTCTACATACACTCTCAGGGAAGACACAACAATTTTGAGCAACAAGATCTTCAATGGTTGCACAAATCTTGAAAGTTTGGATTTGCCAGCCGGATTGAAAAAGATTGAAGGTAGTGATGATTGGGAAAATGGCGGAGCTTTTGCTAATACAACTAGCTTGAACGAACTTGTTATTCCTGGTGAATGTGAAGTTGGGTTCCTTACTTTCCTTAATTCTGGAGTTAATAAAATATCTTTTGAGGGTTATACTTCAACTGAACTAAATTTAGATTATTTTACATATGCTCAAGAAATTGTAATACCAGCATCTGTTGAAAATCTATTGCCGGCTGTTGGTGGTCCTATAGGAACTGTCAGTTTCGAGGATCCAACAAACTGGTATGGAGTGTTTAAAGGTTTGCTTGTGCCTTATGATGAAATTACCGATTTAACTGTGTATATAAATAATGCAGACATGGGAATCGGAATGCGTAAAATAGATGAAAACATAGAGACGTATGGACATAATTATGAATTGTCAGAAGATGGAACATACTATATTCTCACTTCTCTTGATGAGGTTTATTATCCAAAGGTGCCAACCTATTACAAGGGTTTGCCTGTTAAACAACTTGGTGATGGGGTTAATTATTTGAGAGGACCCGATGACGATAGCGGTTATACACCATGCTTAAATCTAGAATTTGAAACAGATTGTCAAATAACAACAATCGCGGATTATGCTTTCTTTGGTGCAATGTTGTCTTTCAAGAATTTTATCTTACCTTCAAGTGTTGAATATATTGGGGATTATGCTTTTGGTTATAGTGAGCATTATATAGAAATAATACCTGCCAAAGTGAAATATTTGGGTAAATGTGCTTTTAATTATGGGATAAACAGATTTGAGATAGGTGAGGGCTGGCAATACAGTGAAGATGGTGTTACTTGGAATTGGGTGCTTGACGGAACAACCACAAATCTTGTGTCATTCTACAATGCTAATTGTGAAAACATGATGTTCAGACGTGTGGAAGAAGAAACTCAAGGTGTGAACTATACTTTGAGCAGTGATAGAACTCACTATATCGTCAGTGGCGGGGGGTCTAATAATAGTGAAATAACTATTAAGGCTTCTCTCTACGGCCTTCCTGTTTTGGGCATTGCGGAACAAGCATTTGTTAGGAACTCTGTGATTGAATCTGTTACTTTTGAAGAGGGGTGTCAGATAGTCAATATTCCAGTAGGGGCTTTCAGATATATGTCAAATCTCAAGACACTCATATTGCCTGATAGTGTCAAAACTATAGAAGTAAGTGCTCTTGGAAACAATGACAATCTCGAGACTTTGATATTACCTAGTGGTTTACAAAGTCTTGCGAGTTGGTCAATATGCAATAATCCTAAATTGAAGACAATCACAATTCCTGCCACTTTGACTACAATTGAAAATGGAACTTTCTGTGGATGTACTGCTTTGGAAGAAGTTGTGTTTGCAGAGGGGAGTAAATGCTGGGAATATGGAGAAAGTGCCTTTGAAGGATGTTCTTCACTTAAATCTATCAATATGCCATTAGATTGGATTACTATACGCTCTAATGCTTTTTACGGGTGTGGATTTGAAGAAATTGAATTGCCTACTTGCATGGTGGTGGCCTCTGGTGCATTTGGGAATTGTAAAAATTTGACAAAATTAACTATTTCTGGTTTACATAACTCAGGAATTACAGGTTTCAAACATGTGTTTACAACTGTTCAAGATCTGACTATCGTTCCGATGATTGATGATTATGTTTATGATAGATATTATATGGATTTTAAAACCAATTTTCCAAATGTAGAAAAACTCAGTATTTCAGGTGTCAAAACTATCGATCAAGCACTCTTTAAAGATAATACAAAACTCAAAACATTGGTTTTGTCTGATGGTTTGATGACAATCGAAGATGTTGCGTTTTCAGGTTGTACGGCACTTGAAACGGTTCAATTACCGTCAACTTTGACAACTGTTGGAGGTTATGTGTTCAATGGTTGTATAAATTTGAGTGAAGTTACTATTCCATCAGGAAGTGTGTTGGGAAATGGTATGTTCTGCGGATGTACCAATTTGACAACTGTCAACTTTGAAGACGGTTGGAGTGGAAGTATACCAGCAAGTGCTTTTGAGAGTTGTGTATCACTAAGTTCTATTGACTTATCAAAAGCTACAAGCATAGGAAATCAAGCCTTTATCAATTGTAAATTGTTGACTGAAGCAAGCTTGACTTCATCTGGAACTATTGGTGTAAGTGCTTTCTCTGGATGCTCAGGATTGGACTCAGTCGAGTTTTCTGATGGCTTGACATCTATAGATAATTCTGCATTTAATGGTTGTACTGCATTGACTTATATAGATTTGCCCGATAGTTTGCTTTCAATAGGTGAATCTGCGTTCTATAATAATACGGGGCTAGTAGAAGTGAATATTGGGGACAGCAGCCAACTTAACACAATCGGCGATCGAGCTTTCCAAGGTTGCGACAAAATCAAATATTGGTATATGCCATCAGAAGTTGAGACTGTGGGGCCAAACGCTTTCGGAGGTTTGTTCTCTTGTTCTATTATATCAAATGCAAGTGCTTTGAATATTAAAGCTGAAGCAGGGCTTAACACACCGGCTAATGGTTGCATTGAATATTATGTTGGACAAGTTTATGATCATAGGGTTTATGTTGATGAACTTGTTGTTAATGGTGTTAAATACTATGACGCATATTCGACTCAAGCAGATAAAGATAACAAAACGAATAGATTGGATAGAATTGCTTATGGCTATGCTGCTGAAAACGCAGGTGGTGTAACAAGTTTGATTCTTGATGAAAATACAACTGTTATCAGTTACCAAGCTTTCAGCGGATGTGCATTTGAGACAATAACAATTCCGGCTAGTGTTAAGATGATTCAATATAAGTCTTTGGCTAATAACAATTCACTCAAAACCATCACTTTCGAAGAAGAAAGTCAGCTTGAATATTTGGGTGGCGGATTCTATAATAGTCCGTTACTTGAAAGTGTGAATCTCGAGGTTTGTGTAAATCTTGAACATATTGGAAGATATGCTTTCTATAATTGTCCTGTTTTAACAAGTATTACTATACCAGCAAGTGTGACAAGAATTGATTATTCGGTATTCAGTGGAACATCAATATCTTCGTTGTCGGTCAGTTCAACAGGTTGGAAATATTCCACAGATAGAGAATCTTGGAATTTGGTGCTTGATGGTACTGTGACAAGTGTTGCAGAATTCATGAAGGCACACCCTGAATATTATTACAAAAGAGTTTTGAAAGACATTCAGATTCAGGGTGTGAATTACACTCTTTCAAGTGACGAAACTTATTATATTGTCAGTGGGGCAGAGTCTGGTGTGACAGAGATTGTTATCAAAGACTCTCTCTACGACATTCCGGTCACCGAAATTGGAGCAAATGCGTTCGATGGAAATAAGAATATTATTCGTGTAGAGATACCAGAGAATGTTAAAATTATTGGGGAATATGCTTTTAGATCGTGTACTTCTATTACTTCAATTGTAATTCCAGTAAGTGTTGAGGGTATAAGAAAATCAGCGTTCATTGGATGTACTTCTCTAAGTTATGTAGAATTTGGTCAAATAGTCAATTGACAACAATTGGGGAATATTCATTTAGGAGTTGTAAACTTGAAACAATAACAATCCCTAAGAATGTGACAAGTATTGAAGAAGGGGCTTTCTATGATTGTATAAATTTAAAAATTGTGGTTAACTTATCAGAATTAGATATAAAACTTGGATCAACCGATACTGCAATCAGTTTAATTCCTAATTATGGATATGTAGCATATTATGCTGCTTTGGTCGTATCTGGAGATGAAAAATATGAAATCATAGAAGAAAATAATGTGAAATACGCAATCACGAATACTCAAGTGGCTGCTATGGAAATGATAGATAAAAATGCTACTACATGCTCATTAAGGCAAGATACAACTGTTATTGGATATAATGTCTTTGGTGACTTACTTGAAACAATTAAAATACCGGCAAGTGTGAAAATTATTGGAAATTTCGCATTTAGTTTTTGTGGATCTCTAATTAGTGTAGAATTTGCTGAGAATAGTCAATTGACTACTATTGGGGAACATGTATTCGAATCTTGTTATTTGCTTGAATCAATTGTAATACCGGCAAGTGTGACAAATATTGAATATTGTACATTCTATGATTGTAGTGCACTTAAAAGTGTTAAGTTTGATGAAAATAGTCAATTGGTAAGATTGGGAAGCTCTGCATTCTCTGGATGTTCTAGTCTTGAATCAATCAAAATACCTGCAGGAGTGTCAGTTGTTGGTACTAACACTTTCTATAATTGTACTTCTCTTAGTAGTATAGAATTTGCTGAGAATAGCCAATTGGTTAGTATTAAACAAGGTGCTTTCTCAAATTGTGATTTGCTCGAATCAATTGTAATACCAGCAAGTGTGACAAGTATAGAAAGATATGTATTTCCTGAAAATGATAACTTAACTATATCTTTTGAAAATTCTGAAGGATGGCAATATAAAACAAGTTCAAGTGCGACTACTTGGAATAATGTGACTTCAGATATAGCTACATTTATAAAACAAAATAGAAATTATTATTACAGAAGAGTTGAATAAGATATCTGAGTATATTGAATTCAAATTACACCTATAATTAATTTTATAACAAAAACTCAACGGGTTTTCGTTGAGTTTTTTGTGGTTTTTTATGTAT
>JAFVPU010000107.1 GCA_017505165.1 Clostridia bacterium | reverse complement strand
ATCATTTGGATTTATGTCGACAAATTCTTTAAATCCTATATAATTAAGAAAAGGAATACTTTCTCTTTTTATAAGCATATAAGCTTTTTCGTCAGCAACTCTCGCCACAGGATATATGTTATATATTGTATTTTCTCCTGAAGAAGCAATGTCGATAGAAAGAGCATGCCTATCATCTTCCCATTTTAAAGATTTCAAAACATCATTTAAATAATAATTTATAGATGATTGATTTAAAACCATTGAATCATAGAAAAGTTTTGTTTTCCTAACAGACGTTGCATATGCATCGCCTGAAGCCACTATATTATATAGTTCATCAGAATTATATGTATCAAAGGATCCGTTCTTTAGTAATTCACCTGAAAATACAATCAATTCAATATTAACATATCCATTTATGTCGACATTGAATCCAATTCCATTAAATGAGGTGAGTGTTAAATTCGTCATCAAATCGACATCATTATTCGTCGTGTATAGAAGATTGTTTGTTGTTTGTTTCATTATATTCTTTTTGAAAGCTCATAAAATAAAATGGGAAGAATAGATATTATCTATAATAAGAATGATATAAAGCAAACAAAAGATTTGAGTGAATTAATAAGTAATTTCACAACGTTTTCTCCTTCATTCAGAGAATGGATAAAGACTGGTTGTTTCAATGCTTATGGTTTGGTAACAAATAAGAGATTTATGGGAAATTCATTTTTCATAGTCATCGATAAGACTTATTGCTTTCAGATAACTGACATACGAGATTTATTTATGAAAGTATTAAGACCAATTCTTGACTCAGAAATAAGAGCTCATGAATCAATTAAATTCGCCAGACAACAGCAAGAAGTAAATGCAAAACCAATTAATATGACTGGCTTGAAATTAAATGAAGAGATTGACAACGCAAGAATCGCAAGAGAATTAAGAATTCAAGAATCTCAAGAAGACATTGGCAATCGCTTATATGGCGCTAATTCAGCAGCATTATCTAAAGAAGAGCAAGATAGAGCAATTCGCGAATCTATATCGAGATTGCAAGTTCCAACTGTTGCTGGAAATCAAGGCAATTATATAAATACAATTCAACCAAAAATGCCAAATTATAAAGCACCATCAATTGCTGGAGCAACTGCTCAATTAAAGGCTTACCAGAGAGATGCAACTTCGTTGCATCTTGGTGGCGATATAATCGCTCCCATTGATACTAGAAACTTTAATCCTATAGGATTAACGTCAAAAAAAATATATGGTCAATCTTCGATCGCTCCTTATCCAACCGCGCCACAAAATTCTGGAATGACCTGGTGATGAGCAATCTTCGATTGCTCATTGGTGATGGGAAATTGAAATTTCCCATAATTGCTCATTGAAATGGGAAATCGAAGATTTTCCATTTAGAGAAGGGTCGCGCGCAATGTGTCGTATGAGAATGAACCATTCTCAATTAATTTTTTTGCTTTCTCAACGATTTGTGTGATTGGAAGATTTGGAGTATCAGCAAGATCTTTCTTTATGGCATCAAATGTTAAATTATCTTGATTCTTTAAACAGGCTTGGAATATTTTATCCATATTTGGATCTATTAGTTCTTTAAACATACTTTTTGGTTGAACATATCCAGAACTTCTTCTTGCTCTTTTAATTGCTTTCTTTATTTCGACAATAATTACGATCACAATAATTATGATAATTATTGTCAGTATCAAAGCAAACATCGCCTTCATTATAGAATTTATAGGATTTAATAAATCTAATTAATGGACAATCGCATATTGTCCAATCCATTAATATCTGGTGGCAGTCTATTAAAAGCAGCAAAGCTTGCTTCAAAAATAAATATAAATGGTGATAAGATTCATTTCATAATCGGCGGTGATATACAAAATCCTTATCCTCAATTAAAACAAAACCTTATCAAAGAATTAGCAACAATAGAAGCGGGGAACGGAGTTTCCCGCTTACTAATTGGATTTGCTGATATAGCTAATAAAGAAGGTCATTTTATTGGATATATGATTGAGGTCGATGTCGACATAAAAGCATTCACAACGACGTTTATTGATACGTCGACGGCAAGATTAAAATCGTTTCTTAATCGAGGAAAGCAAAATAAAGAAATAATATTGCCAATGATAAGAGATGTGTTTAGCAAATATAGAATCGCTGCGCAATTTCCATTATTATTGCCAAAAAATATGCAACCATTTAAAGATTGTTGGTTATATGCAATTTCATTTGTTGCATCATGCTTAAATAATAAAGAATTGCTTAATCCATCAAGATTGTTGAAAAAGATAATTTCATTTAGAAACCATCTCTATAAGATCGCAATACTTCGTATTGCGATTGAGAAATAAAACTGCTCGTGAGCATTTTTTTATAAATAATAGTTGTTTTTTTGATTTCGATGAAATGCTTAGGGATAATAATGCTGTCGACGTTGACGTCGACAAAATCGAAATATTCCTAAATTATGTGAGAGAAATCATCGCCTCCGATGATGAAATTATTTATAACTATATAATTTCATGGATTGCTTATTTTATTCAACATCCTAGAAGAAAGATAAGAAACGTCTTGGTATTAATTGGAAAACAGGGAGTTGGAAATACTATATTCACAGATATTATTGCTAAATTATATGAAGAATATGCAAATAACAATAAATTGAAAGATAAAGTATTAATCGTTATAAACGATTTAAATGATCAACATATGACAGTTGAAAGCATGATGAATAAATTTGAAAATTGCGTAGGAGAAAAAATCGCAACTATAGATGAGAAACGTATAGATCCAAATCCAATGGATAATATTTCGGCCTTTATTTTCACTACCACTGATAAACATCCAATTTGGATCGACGGAGCATGGAGACGTGATCTAGTGGTGGAGGTTTCAGATAGAATGAAAAACAATACCGACTATTTTAATAACTTATCCAATTCATTAACAAATGAATTTTATGAAAGTCTATTTAAGTATT
>JAFVPU010000106.1 GCA_017505165.1 Clostridia bacterium | reverse complement strand
GAGTTCAAAGATATTGCAGGAACAGATGATTTCATTTACGTCATTCTTGGTGGAGGTCAATACAAGCTTGTGAGATTGAAGAATGAAAAGATGTTTCATTGTGCAACGATATTGAAAGCATTAGGTGCAAAAGACAGAAAAGCGAATGA
Organism: Clostridia bacterium; assembly: GCA_017505165.1. Classification (GTDB taxonomy): domain Bacteria; phylum Bacillota; class Clostridia; order Christensenellales; family UBA1242; genus Onthoplasma. The sequence goes on along the minus strand of JAFVPU010000106.1, from coordinate 1,890 downwards.
GTTTTCAAGAGACAAAAAAATGACTGCTATCGTCAAAGGTTTCATTTCAAAAACAGGATTACCAAAAGATAAAGTATTCAAATCAATTGTTGTAAATAACAGGGAATTCAATGGAGCATACATTCACCAATATCTCGTTTCATACTTCGTTCGTTTCTTCAAACCAGATGAGGTTGACATGATCTCTTATTATCTCAACAGTTATTACACAAGAACAGTCGCTCAATATTGCGGTAAAATGTTTGAAATGAAAGATAAATTGGACAAACAGGAAGAACAGATAAAAAGATTATTCAATCAGCCAAGAAATTATGCCATCAACATGGGTTCCAGAAGCTCATCTGAATCAATGGGAAGTGAAGGATCAACACCAATTGTCAATGCCAGAGTTTGTCAACCAGATGAAAGATGCATCAAGATTTATCAGGAAGGGTCCATTCAATTCATTTCACAATCTGCAGGAGTTCAATTGAAAGGATGTGCTTTGCGATTCCATGCCTTCTACAACAATGGAGTTGATTACACGTCAATCATGAGACAAATGAATCTTTTGAGCAAACAGGGAAGAAGAATGTATGGAATTACTGACATTGCAACAGTGTACAATTATCTCACTCAAACAGTGAAACCAAAACGAGTGTTGGTTGATGAAATTGGACCAGAATTGTTTGAAGCACAAGATATGATAACTCAACCAACAATTGATGCAGATGAATCAATGTCAGCATCGGAATCGGGTTCAGGGTCATCTTCAGAAGCTTCTCCACCACCTTCACCAAAGAAACGAAAGCCACAACCAGTCAAATCCAAAGGAAAGGCAAAGCAAAAATCAATTACAATTTCTTCAGAATCTTCAGAATCAGAAGCAATAACAATCTCTTCAGAAACAGAATCAGAACAATCGTCTGAAACACAATCTTCAGAGTCATTAGGACTTTCATCTTCAGAGTAAATCTCTTTATGAACAACCATTCTTTTTGAGTCAGTAATTGACTGTTTTTGTTTGGTTATTTTAATTTTAATTTTAAAACAAAACAAGAAATAAAATAAAAGAGAACTGGATTAAGATCTAATCTTTATATTTATCTCTGTCATTGAACTCTGCGTTCTTTGCGAGGAACTTCTTTACAGCTTTTATAACACGAAGAATACGAATACAAGCTTCGTCTGGAAGAGACGGAGAACGTCTTGCTTGTCTCTCCCGATCCCTTCGTTCCTCTTCTGAAGGGGATCTATCCAAATCGATTGATGAATCATCATCGTCGTTTGGAATGATATTGTAAATATTATTATCACCCTTCCCGCTCATTGTTGTTTGTGAATTACATTATTGAGTTCTTTATTTTTAAGTTCATTTCCCTTGAAATTTGAAATTGTGTTATTCAAGACACCCAATTGAACAAACACGCAAAAAATGTTATTTCAAAAACCTAAAACTTCAAAAACAAATTCGTTTCAAACATTGCCACGTCATACCCTTGTTGAGTTTTACAAAACCCTACCACGTCATACCCTCGTTGATTTTTACAAAACCCTGCCACGTCACCAACCATTTATAAACGACTTGTTTTTCAATGCAATTCCACAACAAGATCAAAAATGTTGGCAATCTTACTGTTATTCACACTTGCATTAGCTCAGGATATCGTTTTTACAAATGATATCAAAAGGAACTTGAAAGACGCGACTCTCAACGACGTCTACACTGTTGTATTCCCAGAAAGTTGTGTTATTAACGGTCTAGCACAGTTCGTGTATGCATTCCAAAGCCTAAAATGTACTCCATGGTTTGATGTGACATGTTCTATCACAGGAGAATGCAACAAGTTCATTTCTTATGTCTACACAAATCCGAACCAAAGAACAATGGGATTCTACTTGGACAGTACT
>JAFVPU010000105.1 GCA_017505165.1 Clostridia bacterium | reverse complement strand
TTAACGACAAAAAAGGATTGCTCATATTGGGCTTCCCGCAACGAATGATCATGAAATATAAACCTGTAGATTTTAAAAATGCTATTGAAGAGGCATTGAAAGAGAGTGATGAATAATGATGATTGGTTCGGATTTAAGAGGTGATATCCACACATATCATATCTATCCGCTTGTGGTATGTGTGGATAGATATGGTGGATCGTACTCGGGTGGTTTGTTCCATGCATGGAACTGTTATCCCGAACAAATACCATCTGATGTATTTGGTTCGGATAATGATTCTTCTCACTTCTGGGGACACGGGGTTGAAGACATACATATCTTTTATGGTGTAGGTAATACTGTACAGGAAGCTATTGATAATTTGTATAAACGTATACCCAATCATTTAGTTCATATAGGTGATAATAGATGGGTGTGTGAATCCCAAGCTGATACGAACTCAACAACCTCACATAAGTTTGATGAACAGATGGATTATAAGCTTTCTGATTTCGGTATGGAAGTCCATAATGCTTATGCAAAATGTCTTCGAGATCCCGCGGATATTACAGAGTATCGCGGACTCGTGACTGATTAGAAGAACAATAAATAGTTTTATAGGTGGGCATAATGCCCACCTATTATTTTATTTTTTTAAATATATATTGTTATTATGAATAAATAGGACATGTCAATATGTCTTATTTATATATTAATTTTAATAGACAAATTTTATTTGTCGGAAGGAGTTTAAAAATGGATAATGATTCAATCAAATTTGTGGTTCTTGAAGGTTTCAACCACGAGTACTTTAAGGTCGACATGCTTGTAGTTGTCAGACCGAAACCTGACGAGATTATTGCATTAAACACACGTCGTAATGATCAGTCTTTCAATATGGGTAAAGAGTGTCTTTGTGGAGATCAGTTTGTTGTTGGATACATAAGCGGGTTGTCTGAAACCAGTATGGATATCTGTGTTCCGTCAACGACTGGTGGATTTACTTTTACGCTCAACGCGTCAGAAAGAAACAAATTTACAGTCGATCGTTTAGAAGACTGTGTAATATTAACAAGTCAGACTATAGAAAATCTTAAAGGAGGAAGTTTGTGATGGATGAAATGATAATGACGATGATCAAGGAAGAAACGTTTGATGATTCATCGACTGATACGACATCTTATAGAAGTGATGAAGACTTCTATAAAGATGCAATGACATTGGATGCAGTTATGCGTCTTGAACGTTCACTCGACTAGGAGGATGAAATGAAAATGAAAATGAAAAATATCATTGATTTAAATTATCCCCTTAACTTTATTAAATACGCATATGGAGATGATCATCCGTTTGATTTCACCGCAGAAGATATCAGCATTGATGAATTCGGTGCTGAGATTGATGAGTTATTAATGAAGAGACATTTCAATAGTCGTGATATAAATGTCCTTCATATGCGTTTTAAGGATCATATGACATACAAAGCCATTGCTTCAGAGATAGGAAAGACATCCAGTAGAGTTAGTCAGATCATAAACACACTCGCTATCATAATGAGACGTTCTACGACTTATAATTATTTGTCCATGAAATTAAACAAAGACAAATATGTTCGTTTGACTTCCAGATTGTTATATGATAATTTGATCTGTAATGTATACGATGTATCCGAAGTGGTAATGATAGTAGAATACCTGATGAGTGATAAGGGACTTCGTAAATATGATGAAGATAAAGATTTCGATATTGATATTGCGTATAACCGATTGAGAGGGCTGGGTAGTAGTATCTATTTATCCATGATACAGTACGGAATACTACAATACATTGATAATAGAATTTCTATGGTGATGTTTGAATTTGATGAACTCATTGATGGAAGTTTACGTGATTTGAATATAACAGATACAACATATCGAACGATTTGTAGAAATGGATACAAAACAATTAGAGAACTGGTTAACGGGATGAACGCACATACTTCACCCGATGAATTCATTTCCGGACTTAGAAATGTGGATATGGAATCATACATTGAATTGATAAACGCACTCATCGAAAAGGGGATACCAATTCCCAAAAAACACAGATTATCAGTACTAACAAATGATGGAGGGAATGTTAAATGACTGAGAATAAGGCAATCCCAGTAGTGTTTTCACACGAAATCAAATGGGTTGGTGATGATGAAATATTTGTACCTGGAATGACACCTGGTACAACTATCACGGTGTGTAGATACCCGATGTCAGAAATAAAAACAAAACGCCTCGTTGTTATTGAGCAACGAGGCGTGATACCCGAACGTTTGGAAGACATCGGTATTATCTCAGTGAAGACGGCAGAATATTTATCTGTCGACTTCAATGGGGACGTTCTCACTATAATTAATGATGGCACCGAATTAGTAGCTAAAAAATTAACATGTATGGAGCATGTGTTCAATACAGCGTCTTTTGTTCCTGGTAGTGTATATATTATCGAACACGACGATGCTGCATTCATGGGAATACCATTAAAGCGATTCGTGGGAATAATTACCAGTTGGTCTAAAACCCAGTTAACATTCTTGGTCTATCGGTTGCCGGATATATACGGTAACTGCACGAACAACATAACTGTCAACATCAATGATATAATACACGGAAGATGTCGTATTAAGAAGATAGACATCTCAAATGTTGTATTTGATGATGTTATCCCATGTGAGCCCAAAGATTCCTCAAATGTCAAAGGATTAGATATTGAAGGAAAATTCAAATCCATTAATGAGTTATTGAGCGAGGAACATGATCTTGTTAATAAATTCCGTGAGTTCAAAGAGACTCATCCGGATTACCATTGTGCTCTTGACGAGTTTACGGAGTTAACAGAAATGCGAGACGCTATCGTATATACAAGAGAATGTATTCGCAAAGCTCTTAGTGTTGAATAAGGAGGTAGTAACAATGAAAACAATGGCATTTAAAGTAGTGGATATAGGCAGTGCCTATATCCAAACAGACATAGTATCCATCAATACTGTGTTATCACCAATGACAAAAGAGATGAAACAGGTAGCTCTGCTCAGAATGCTTGCATATGCAAAGCATGATAATGACATCTCTAAATTGCCATCAACACACATGGTTCAGATCGATCTCGATTGTCTCAATGGAATTGATATTGGTAAACTGTTTGCGTTTGTATATCACTATACTGGTCAGAGTGACATGGCTATTGTCGCCGATATACCGGATGTGAGATACTTACCAGTTCACTATACTATCGAAAGCTTAGTAGGCATGATGGAATCAAATTATACGAGAAAGTTCATCATTCATGATTCAAACTGTAGATGGTTGATGAAGAACGAGATCGTATATGAAGGAATCAAGAGTGATAAGGAAAATGCCCAAATCAATTTTAGTATTTTGACTGATAATGAAATCAACAATGATCGCATCATTAGTAAAGTCCTGAAGATAGAAATTGATTTTGAGGATCATGACGGTCCTGTAACTATCGGAAAGATAAATGTCAAAATGTCGTATATCAACGACATGAATTGGCGTGTATTTGTGACCGTTGATACAGAAGATGATCACATTGATGAATTAATATCATTATACCCCGATCTCAACATTCGAGGTGAGATTGAAAAATTATCTGAGATGATCAACGAGCTGTTCAAAAATAATAATATGGAGGAAATTTAATATGGGTACATTTATATTTGGTGATGGTAAAGACATCAATAGAGATCCCAATGTATCTAGTGATGGTAATGACACTAAGGGTTCAAACGATAAAGGATCAGTTGATTTCGGTACAGCACTTATGAACGAAATATTCAATTCCAATGATGATATAGATCTCAACAAAATACCTGAAACAGATATGGTTGCAGATAGTGTTAATACGAACACATCATCGGATAATCAGCCTAAGTTCATAAATAAACCCATGCCCAATCCCGAATATTTTAAAATGGGAGAAGCATATCATATCCACAGAAAACCCAGTATACCAAAGCCATTAGTCTTCGGTAATTATAGTGATATTCCGGGAGGTAATTGGGTTGGTATATTGACTGATATATCAACAAACGGATTCACATTTATTTGTTATCCAATACATCCCGGAGATTTATGCACTATTCATGTATCATTTGATGAATTCGGTGAAGGTCCGGGAGAAACTGATATCACTCGTCTTAGTAACGTATTGTCTAATAATGTCACATGTATTCCTAATACACCTGTAAGAACAGCGGTTATCAATGACCCAAGGGTTCGAATACTTGATAAATCCATTATTTACAGATCTTTGCATACTATCGGTTTTACAGATAATTTGGTTCTCACACTTGTGAGAATATTGAATCACTATGGTTTGCCGAATACATTGGAAGGATTAATAACATATATGTTACGTACAGATGGCAGAGATAGCTTTATCGAGTTTTCATACGGTATTGGTGAAAAGCGAATGGATGAAATCATATCGATATTAAAGCATCTCGGAATTCAGATAGATGGGTATTCTATTGATTGATAAGGAGGAAAATATCATGTTTAATGAAATCAAAGAGAAGAGACTGATGGAGCTTCAGTTCATCAACAAGGTCGAAATGCTGATAACAAAAATAGTACAGACACGCACAAACGGCGAAATAGGCTGGGATTATATTGAAGATCCCGGCTGGTCTTTTGAAGATTCACCCCAGTTTTCGAAAAATCTGTCCAAAGCATCATTCGACACCAAACGTATAGGGATTAAATATAATGAGACTCATGTATGGACATCTGTAACATTATATGTGCCGGAAAAAGTTTTCCAAAAGAAAGATGATAAACCTTTCAAATACTGGTATGGTGATAACGAATATCATGCTTTCATAATTGATGGTTGGTATAACGGATGTGACATGCTTGCAGAATTCAATTTCTGGGTAGATCAGTTTGAATGTGAAGAAGATATTGGAACAGATATACCTGGGAAAAGGACACAGTTTAAAATACTCATCTCGTTAGATAAATTCAATACGATTAATGTAGACATTACAACTGAATACAATCAGGATGATCATACTGACTTCTTTGTTGAAGTATGTGATTTGGATGAGACTGATGAAGATATGGGAAGAGTCCTGACAGATCCAAAATTACCAAGAGAAAAACTTGTAGAATGGTTCTCGTCGATACTTCGTGCTGTCGATAATATTTTCGATACAAAATACGAGAGAACTGAGGAAGGTGATATATATCCATACAACGGAACGAGCTTTCCGACGAGAGATGAGTTCTAAAACATTTGTCTACCAATGATTTATAAGGAGAATGAATTTATGGAAAAAATAAAATATCTGCCGCTTATGGCATACAAGCATACTGCCAGCATTCACCATGGATACGAATATGATCTGAAGATATCTCCAGATCATCCCATTTTCGATGATGGTGACAAGGTATTTGTGTGGATACCACCTTTGACTGGTATAGAACAAATGGTAGAACTCACATGTCGCACTGATGATAGTGTAACACCTGATATCAGTGTGTGTATCAGTGAGCATGTGCGTGACTTGCTTACTGGATATACCGATAAGGGGGATATAAGAATAGAGGTACTTCAGTCACATAATGTTTTCTGTTGGAACAAATACCACGATTTGCTCCCACAGTATGAGAAAGATCTTGATGCTTTCTATCCTTTATGTGTTCTCAAGGACCGATATGGTGGAGCATACTCAGGAGGAATTTGGACTGCCTGGGTTAATGGTATAGATTATATACCAGACGGCGTATTCAGTGACGATGTCGAATGTATGACGACATGGAGAAAACTTCAAGAAGAACGTAAAGAAGGTAAAGCTATATACGGTGTTGGTAATACCCCAGAAGAGGCTCTTCGTGATATTGTAAGAGCATATAAGTTTCGACTCTCACTCTTCGAAAAGAAGGATGAAGATGAAGAAGATGATGAATAATATTTAATCAACTCGATACACTGTATATTACATCAGAATGGATTGAAATTCGAAGTCCTGCCAGGCGATTCATCTGATGTGATTGTAATATATGTCTCACAGTCATGTGCACGTGACAGTCCTACTATTATGGATGTGAGACCGCTTCATGTTGATAGTTCAAATTCATCATGTTGATTATGGGATGCCATTGTGCAAATGGCTGGTAGCTGGAAGGGTCAGTAGTCATAATATAACATGGTGAAGAAGAACTGGAGTGAAGGTAAGAGAAAACCCGCTGGCTATCTGATATAAGGGACCCCTTGAAATAAGAGTGGTGTTCCCTGGACTTTGGGAAACTAGCGGGTATTTGCCCTAGTGACGGAACTGGTAGACGTGCATGACTCAAAATCATGTGTCGAAAGACGTGGGGGTTCGAATCCCCCTTTGGGCACCATTGGTACGTCTATAGGTACCATAACAAGAAACTCCGGTGTTTCTCAGAGTTTGAACACACTTGAGGACTGCGCCGATGTCCTGAAACGATATATGGCTCCGCGCAATTATGGGTTAATGGTCGTGAAGGTGTGTGGGAATCAACTAACCCATTATGACGGCGATGATCTTGGTCCAGATGGTGACCACATCGTTAGTAGCGAATCATAGTTCAAACTCACAAACCCACACGGTATATCAATGCTCTGGCACGCACGATAAATTGATATGTCGTAACAAGATCTCTGGATGGGTTCACATCCCAGAAACTCGGAACTCGTCACTCCGGATAGCAGAGGACGCCGTAGAGTAGTATCTACCTAAGTCGTATGTGGGTTTGATATACGCGACCGATAGAGATGCATCAGTGATGCCATGTATGTGAC
>JAFVPU010000104.1 GCA_017505165.1 Clostridia bacterium | reverse complement strand
CATTCGATTTCTCCGCATTATAAACGTATAATCGATTATTTTCATCCTAAATTTCTGTTGGGGATGACTGCAACTCCTGAAAGGATGGATTCTGGAGATATTTTCGAGATATTTGACCATAATATTGCTTATGAGATCAGATTGCAAGATGCTCTAAAACAAGACATGCTATGTCCATTCCACTATTACGGAGTCAGAGACATTATAGTGGATGGAGAGACACTCGATGATACCAGTGATTTCAATTTATTAGTTTCAGATGAAAGAGTGAAACATATAATTGAAAAGGCAAATTTCTATGGTTATTCTGGAAAAAGAGTCAAAGGATTGATTTTCTGTAGAAATAAGCTTGAAGGAAAGGAAATTTCGAACAAAATGAATGAACTCGGATTCAAGACGATGTTCATTTGCGACGAGACAAAACAGTCCGATCGTGAAGATGCAGTATGCCGTCTTGAACAGGATGAGGTAGATGGATCCTTAGATTATCTGATTACAGTGGATATTTTCAATGAAGGTGTTGACATCAAGGCTGTTAATCAGCTCATTTTGTTAAGACCAACACAGTCTGCTACTATTTTTATTCAACAATTGGGACGTGGACTGAGAAAAATGACTAGTCCTGATGATGTGAAGGAATATCTTGTTGTGATTGATTTTATCGGGAATTACAAGAACAATTTCATGATTCCAATGGCTCTTTCCGGAGATGTTTCCATGAATCGTGAGAATCTGAGAAGAATTCTCATGTCAAACCGCAATACTATCGCTGGTTGTTCTACAGTAGATTTTGACACAATCTCCAGAGAGAAAATTTATTCGTCAATCAACACAACAAAGAGTTTGACTTCATTGATGAAAGATGAGTATCGTAATTTGGTGAAGATGCTGGGCTATTCTCCTGATTTGAGATATCTTCAGAAAACATCCAAGATAGATCCCGTTACTCTTGTGAAGAGGTATGACAATCTCAACAGCTTCAAGAAAGTTCTGAAGTTACCTCATTTAGAATTCAATAGTGAGGAAGAGAATGTATTGAATTATGTTTCATCAGTATTTGTTCGTGGAATGAGGCCTCATGAGTTAATTCTGATGGAGGATCTCATTGAGCATGGCAGCATCGATATGAATTCGTTGAAAACTGATATTGAATCACGTTTTGGTATAATCGCAGATGATGCTTCGTTAAATTCAAGTAAAAATGTTCTGAATGGTAATTATTCAGACAGATTGACGGAAGGACTAATAGTTGTGGATGGAAATAATGTAAAATTATCTCCATTTTTCCAGAATCTTCTTTTAGATGAGGATTTCAAAGAAAATATTGTGGATGCCCTCGAATGTGGCATTTCTGTTTTTAGAGACAGGTATTCTGAGAATTATGATGGCAAGTTTACACCTTTTGAAAGATACTCCAGAGTCGATGTATGCAGACTATTGAATTGGGAGAAAGAAGGTGAAAGCAGCACTGTTTATGGTTACAGGGTAAAGAGAGGAACATGTCCCATTTTTGTCACATATCGTAAAAGTAGTGATATCAGCAAGAGTACTCAATATGAAGATCGTTTCATTGATAAGAGTACATTTAGCTGGATGACTCGTAGCAATGTTCGCATAGATGGGTCTGAAGTTCCAGAAATAAGGAAATCATCTACGAAGAAGTATTTGTTCGTGCAGAAAGGTGATGATGATTCATCTGATTTCTACTACATGGGCGAAGTTGATGTTATTCCCGATGGAATAACTCAAACTACAATCGAAAATGATGATGGAAAAGTGCTACCTATTGTAAACATACTATTCAGATTGAGAGAACCTGTTCCTGATGGGATTTACGACTATATTGTGAATTGAAGGATGCTTAAACGGTTTGTTGTTGGGAATATACAGTACATCATTCGATTATACTCAACTATCCATTTTGGAATATTCATCAGATAGTTTGTATATTCATTCATTGAAGTGAGGGCATTTTGTTGTATATGTTGCGGGTGAATATCTCGTTGTGCATATCAAAATGTGTGTTGCGTTGGATACAATACATTTCCCCGAAATAAGATAGTCGGGTTTCTCATTCGATCGCTGCTCAAACGAATCGATAGGTGGTATTTGGGAGGGGTATGTGGTAGATCTTTGTTCCTCACCATCGGAATCTTCCATCAGATGTCACAATCATGTACGATATCATGGTCATTCTGATGTTTGGAAATTCCAATGTGAGCATGTCCACTCCAATTCCCCATAATCATTGACTGTCCAGAACGGTTTTCCATCTTCCCTGTGGTAGTACATCCTGACATTACCTGTGATGGATCCAGGCATGATGTTGACAGATATGTACACGGGATCCAGCCAGCT